>NZ_JBEZYU010000004.1:0-224749 GCF_040638875.1 Nocardia sp. NPDC024068
CCGGCCGCCACGGTTCCGGCCGCCACGGTTCCGGCCGCCACGGTTCCGGCCGCCACGGTTCCGGCCGCCACGGTTCCGGCCGCCGCACCGGCGGCAGGCGCACCGGCGGGCGCCGGAGCCGCAGCGGGCCCCGCCTCCACCGGATACTCCGGCACCGGCAGCGCCTTGCGATCCAACTTCTCGCTGACGGTCATCGGGATCTCGTCGAGCTCCACGAATGCCGACGGAATCATGTACTCGGGCAGTACCTCTCGTACCGTGGCGCGTACTGCGTCGGCGTCCACCGCGGCACCGGCCCGCGGCCGCAGGTAGGCGACCAGCCGCTGGTCTCCGGGGATGTCCTCGCGCAGGATCACCACGGCCTGGGCGATCTCGGGCCGGCGCAGGACGGCCGATTCGATATCGCCGAGTTCGATCCGCTGCCCGCGCAGTTTCACCTGGCTGTCGGAGCGGCCCACGTATTCCAGTTCGCCGTGCGGCCCCCAGCGCACCAGATCGCCGGTACGGTACATCCGTTCGCCGCGGCCCTCGGGGTCGGCGACGAAGACATGCGAGGTGCGTTCCGGCCGGTGGATATAGCCCCGGGCCAGCTGGACACCGGTCAGGTACAGCTCCCCCACCACTCCCGCTCCCACCGGGCGCAGCGCTTCGTCGAGCACCCGCACACCCGCGCCGCCGGCCGGACGCCCGATCGGAACCGTCACGGTATCGGCATCGGTGGCGGCGTGATAGGTGATGCAGACCGCGGCCTCGGTGGGCCCGTACAGGTTGTTCACCCGGGCCCCGGTGAGTTCGGCGAATCGGCGGGCGGTGGCCGGGGGCAAGGGTTCACCACCGGTGAACACACAGCGCAGCGCGGTACAGCCGGACAGATCGCTTTCCTCGGTCATGGTGGTGAGCATGGAGGAGGTCATCTGGACCGCGCTCACCTGTTCCTCGGCCATCAGGCGCGCCTGATAGTAGGGATCGCGGTGACCGTTCGGCCGGGCCAGGACGATCCGGGCGCCCACCAGCAGCGGCAGGAAGATCTCCAGCAGCGAGGCGTCGAAGGTCGCCGGAGTGCGGTAGAGCATCGTGTCCCCGGCACCGAACCCCTGCTGTTCCTGCAACCAGGCGAAGGTGTTGACGATGGACTCGTGTGCGACCGTAACCCCCTTCGGCACACCGGTGGAGCCCGAGGTGAACAGCAGATACGCGGCATTGTCCGGACGCAGCGGCGCCCGGCGCCCGGTATCGGTGAGCGGGTCGCCCGGCAGCGCCGAGAGATCGAGGGTGTCGACCGCGACGACCGGCGCGCGGCCGGTGCCGAAACCGTCGGCGGTCCTGGTCAGCACCAGGGCCGCGGCCGCGGTGCCGAGAATGGTGTCCACCCGCTCGGAGGGCTGGGCGGGGTCCACGGGCAGGTAGACCCCGCCCGCGCGGCAGATCGCGTGCGCCGCGATCACCGATTCCGGGCTGCGCCCCATCGCGACCGCCACCGGTACCTCCGGGCCGATATCGCGCGAGATCAGCCAGCGGGCCAGCCGGTTGACCCGGGTGTGGAACTCGGCGTACGTGAGGGTGATGCCGTCGGCGGTGAGCGCCGCGGCTTCCGGGTCGATTCCGGCCACCGGACCCCAGGTGGCCAGTGTGTCACCGTGGGTGCCGGGGTGGCGGGTGGCCCGCAGCACCGTCTCGACGGTGGCGGTCGGGTCCTGGACCAGTGTGGTCAGCACGGCGCCGAGCCGTTCGGCCATCCGCTGCGCAGGTGCCCGTTCGACCGCGGCCGGATCGTGGTGCAGCATGAGCCGGAACGCCTCGCCCGGCAGCGCCGTGACGACCACCGGGAAGTGGGTGAGACTGTGCACCGCGACCCCGGCCACCCCGACCTCGTGCGAATCGTTGCCCTGCACACCGGTTTTCGGGAAGTTCTCGTATACGACGAGGCTGTCGAACAGCCGCCCGACTCCGGCGGCCCGTTCCACCGTGGCCAGCCCCAGGAAGCCCTGGTTCTGCATATCGAGTGTGGTCTGCTGGAATCCGGCGAGCTGGTCGGCGGCCGGGCGATGCGGGTCCAGGGTCATCCGGACCGGAACGGTATTGCTGAACAGGCCGACCATCCCCGCGACGCCCGGCAGATCCGCCGGCCGCCCCGACACCACGGCCCCGAACACCACATCGGTGCGGCCGAGCTGTTCGGCCAGCACCATCGACCAGGCGCCCTGCAGCAGGGTGTTCATGGTCAGCCGGTGCTCCCGCCCGAATGCCTCCAGCGCGGCGGCGGTCTCCGCGGCCACCGGCACCCGCAGCCCGACCGCGGTCGATCGGCCGCTTCCGGTGGCGACGAGACTCGGCGCCGCCAGACCGGCGAGGTAGTCGCGCCAGCGGCCGGTGGCGCCGTCGATATCGCGCCGGGCCAGCCATGCCAGATAGTCACCGTAGTAACCGGGTTCGGCGAGCTGTTCGCCGTGATACAGCGCGAGCATCTCGCGCAGCAGGATCGGCACCGACCAGCCGTCGGCCAGCAGATGGTGGGCGGTGAGCACCAGCCGGTGCACCGAATCGGTGAGCCGGATCAGCAGTGCGCGCAGCAACGGCGGATCGCCGATATCGAAGAGTTCGGCTCCGGCCCGGGTTTCCAGCGCCAGCGCTTCGGCCTCGGCCTCGGCGCGCGGCCGATCCCCCAGATCCTCGAAGCGCCAGGCCACCCGGGGCGAGGCGGGTACCACCTGGACCGGCTGATCGGCCTGCTCGTAGTGGAACGCCGCGCCCAGATTCGGATGCCGGCGCAGCACCTCGGCGAAGGCCGCTTCCCAGCGCGAGGCGTCCAGCGGCCCGGCGAGTTCGAACCGCGCGGTGAGGGTGTAGACATCGGCGGCGCCGTCGCGCAGCGCGTGGAACAGCAGGCCCTCCTGCAGCGGCGACAGCGGCAGCACATCGGCGATCGGGCCGTGCGCGGCGGTGAGCTCGTCGACCGTTCCGGACGGCAACGTGATCGATACCGAGTTCTCACGGGTCGCGACGACCCGCTCGCGCACCGGATCCGCCTGCACCGGTTCGGCCGTGGCCGCCAGATCGCCGAGGCTGCGCCGGGTGAGCAGATCCTGGGGCGCGAGGACCAGACCGCGTTCCCGCAACCGGCTGCACACGCCGATGGCGGTGATGCTGTCCCCGCCGGCACCGAAGAAATCGTCGTCGATATCGACCGCGTCGCGCCCGAGCAGTTCGGCCACCACCGCGCCGACGGTGTGCTCGGCCGCGGTCGCCGGGGCGCGGCCACCACCCGCGGACTCCACCGGATCGGGCAGGGCGGGCCGGTCCACTTTGCCGTTGACCGTCCACGGCAGTTCGCCGAGCACGGTGATACGGGACGGCACCATCGGATCGGGCACCAGTTCGGCCAGCCGGTTGCGCAGCCGGGCACCGAGATCGGCGGCCCCGTCGGCCACCTGATCCGCGGCGCCGGGCGCGGCGACCACATAGCCGATCAGGCTCGGCCGTCCCCCGAGTTCGCGGATATCCGCGGCCGCGGCGGTGACCTCCGGCAGCCCGCTCAACGCGGCCTCCACCTCACCGATTTCGATGCGGTGACCACGAATCTTGACCTGTGCGTCGGCCCGGCCGGAATAGAAGTAGCCGCTGCCGGTAACCCAGCGCGCCAGATCGCCGGTGCGGTACATCCGGGCCCCCGGCGGGCCGAACGGGTCGGGCACGAAGTTCTGGGCGCTCGCACCCGGACGGCCCAGATATCCCTGGGCGATCCCGTCACCCGCGAGATACAACTCCCCGGTCTGTCCGTCGGCGACCACCTGTAAACCGTTGTCCAGCAGATACGCCCGCACCCCGGGCAGCGGCAGGCCGATATGCGGATCGTCGCCGCGTACGGCGGCACCGACGGCGTCGACGGTGGCCTCCGTCGGGCCGTACAGGTTGACCGCGGTGATACCGGCCCGCTGCACACCCCGCCACAGGTCCGGCGGGCACGCCTCGCCGCCGAGTACCAGCAGGCGCGGCGCCACCTCCGTCAGGCCGTGCGCGAACAGCGCGGACGCCAAGGTCGGGGTGCCGTCCACGACCTCGATACCGTCGGCCACGAACGCCGCGATCAGCGCGGCGGGGTCGCGCCGGACAGTGCTGTCGTACAGGTGGATCCGGTGGCCGTCGAGCAGCCACAGCAGCGGGTCGAGTGCGGCGTCGAAGGCGAACGAGGTGGTGTGCGCGACCGCCAGCCGCCGGCCCCCGGCCCGTTCGACCGCCTCGGCGTAGAGACCACCGCGATGTCCGGCGACCAGCTGCGCTAGCGCGGTGTGGTCGATCACCACGCCCTTGGGTGTGCCGGTCGAGCCCGAGGTGTAGAGCACGTAGGCCGGATGATCGCCACGCACGGCCCCGGTTTCGGACGTGGTGAGCGGACCGTCCGGATATTCCCGTACCGCCGCACGCACCGACTCGTCGTCCACCGCGACCACCTGCCCGGGGAAATGCCCGGCCGATTCACCGTCGGTGACGATCAGTACCGGTGCGGCATCGGCGACCATCGTCAGCAGGCGCGGCACCGGATGTTCCGGATCCAGCGGCAGATAGGTCCCGCCCGCGCGCCATACCGCCAGCAGCGCGATCACGAGATCGGCGGTCCGGGGCAACGCGACACCCACGAGATCACCCGCGCGCACACCGCGGTCGCGCAGATAGCGCGTCAGGCGAGCAACCCGGGCCCCGAGTTCGCCGCCGGTGTAGCGCTCGGTTCCCGCCACCAGGACCGTCTCTCCGGCGTAGCCGCGCACCATCCGGTCCAGGGCCGCGGGCACCAGTTCGGTCCCCGCGGCGGCCGCCGGGCCGGTGCGGGCGGTCAGCAATCCGGCCCGTTCCTCCCGGTCGAGCAGTTCCAGTGCCCCGACCGGCACCTTGTCCAGTTCGGTGAACGCCTCGATCACCCGGACCAGACCCGCCACCCGGCGGTAGGCGATCTCCGGTTCGTTGGTGCGGGCGTCGCATTCGAAATTCAGCAGCACCGATTTATCGGGCAGCGGGGTCACCACCAGGCCCAGGTCTTCCGGCGGACCGCCGGCCACATTGCGCAGGACGCCCCTGGCCCCGTCGAAGTCGAGCGCGAAATCGAAAACCTTCAGGTTGATCCCGATTCCGTGCAGTAGTTCACCGGCTCCGAAACCGCGCAGGTCGCGAGCCAGGTCGGCGCCGCTGTAGCGCTGGTGCCGGCGCATCTCACGCAACGTTTCGGCCACGCGGACACCGAGTTCGCCGACCGTTTCGTGCGCGTGCACGGCCAGCCGCAGCGGCAGCACGTTCACCGCCATCGACGGTGTGCTCAGCGCGACCCGGCCGACCCGGCCCATCATCAGCATCGACAGCACCACATCGGAGGTGCCCAGCAGTCGCTGTAGGTACGCCGCGTAGCAGGCGATGAGCCCGTCCGCCCAGGTGATCCGATAGCGCTCGGTGCAGGCACGCAACTTGTCCAGGGTGGCGACCGGCAGGATCGCCTCGGCGCGAATGGTGCGTTCCACCGCGCCGCCCAGCGCGGTCCCGCGGCCGTCGAGCGAGGGTGCGGGACTGAGCTGGTCGCGCCAGTACCGCTGATCATCGGCGAACTGGTCGCTGTCGCGGTAGGTCTGCTCGTCGGCGACCAGCGCCGCGATGGTCCCGAAGGTCGCCTTCGGCGGTTCGGTATCGCGCCGCAGCGCGGTGTAGTGCGCGGCCACCCGGCGCGAGAGCAGCGCGGCGCTGTAGCCGTCGACGATCAGGTGGTGGTAGAGCTGGACGCACCACACCTCACGTTCGGAGAGCCGGATCAGGGTGTAGTTGTAGAGCCGCCGGTCGACCATGCCCCGGCACCGCTGGGCGGCCTGGTGGCGCTCGAGTGCCACCGCTTCGTGGGCGAGCGACAGCGGTTCGGCCGCACCGCGCAGATCGATCATCGGCTGCAGGACGGCCGGTTCGTCGCTGACGAATTGCCGTGGACCGGCGTCGGTATCGCGGAAGCGCAGGCGCATGTTCTCTGCTTCGGCGACGGTCAGCCTGATCGCCTCGGCCAGCAGGCCCACATCGATCGGATCCTCGCCGGTGATCTCGAGGACCTCCCCCACCAGGTAGCGGCCGGATTCCGGATCGAACTGCTGCGCATTCCAAATTCCCAGCTGGGGGCCGGTGAGCGGTAATCCGGGACCGCTGACCATCGAGGCATTCTGCACTGCCGCCGACACGGCAACTCCCTTCGCTGTGAACCACTCTCGCCTGCCCTGCCGACCCCCTCACGACCCGGCAACGGGACACACGACCACAGTTGAGGTTAGCCTAACCTTTACTAAAGTAAACACCTTTCGCGAATTAGTCCTTAAGGCGCCAGGCCCGGCCGGTCAGCTCACGCGGACCGCTTTCGCGGCCAGCGGAACCACCAGCGGCGCCCCCGTTTCCGGGTCCTCGATCACCCGGCATCCCAGGTCGAAGACCTTCTGGACCAATTCCGCGGTGACGATGTCGCGGGGCGCTCCGGTGGCGACCACGGCGCCGTCGCGCATGGCGATCAAGTGATCGGCGTAACGGAACGCGTGGTTCAGATCATGCAGAACCGCCACCACGGTCCGGCCGGTTTCGCGGTTCAGATCCCGGCACAGGTCCAGCAGCTGGATCTGATGAGCGATATCGAGGAAGGTGGTGGGCTCGTCCAGCAGCACGATCGGGGTCTCCTGGGCGAGCACCATGGCGATCCACACCCGTTGCCGCTGCCCGCCGGACAGCTCGTCCACCAGCCGCCCGGACAACTCGTCCACCCCGGTGGCCGTCATGGCTGCGGCCACGGCCTCCTCGTCCGCATGGGACCACTGCCGGATCAGCGACTGGTGCGGATACCGGCCGCGGGCGACCAGATCGGCGACCCGGATACCCTCCGGCGCGGTCGAGGTCTGCGGCAGCAGGCCGATCCGCCGGGCCACCTCCTTGGCCGGGTAGGAACCGATCTGCTTACCGTCGAGCAGTACCGCACCCGATTCGGGAGCGAGCAGCCGCGACAGTGCGCGCAGCAGGGTGGACTTCCCGCAGGCGTTCGGCCCGATGATGACCGTGAATGTCCCATCTGGGACATCGACGGTGAGTTCTTCGCTGATGACCCGGTTGCGGTAGCCGAGCCGTAGCCGGTCGGCGCGCAGCCGAGCCGCCGGGCCGGTTTCCGCGCCCGGCTCGCCCGCCACGGTGTCGTGCCCGACCGGCCCGCCGTCGGCAACTTGCTTTTCCACGATGATTCCTCAGTTCTTCCGAGCCTCGACCACCAGCAGGTAGGCCAGATACGCCCCGCCGACCGACGCGGTCACCACCCCGACCGGCACCGTGGTCGGCGCGAAGGCACGCCGCGAGATCCAGTCGGAGAGCACCAGCAGCAGCGCACCCATCGCCGCCGCCGGCAGCAGCGCCGTCGTCGGCGTCCGCGCCAGCCGGCGACCCAGCTGCGGCGCCGCCAGCGCGACGAAGGCGATCGGCCCGGCCACGGCCGTCCCGACGGCGGTGAACGCGACACTCAGCACGATCAGCAGCAGCCGCGCCCGGCTCGCGCGGATTCCGAGCGCCTGAGCCGTATCGTCGCCCAGTTCCATGATCTGCAATCGATAGGACGCCGGAACCACCGCCAGCGCCAGCAGAGCCAGCACGATCAGTGCCGGGGTGATCTCCGGCCAGGTCAGGCCGTCCAGGGTGCCCACCCCCCAGGCGGCCGCCGACATCGCCTCGTCGAGATCGGCCCGCAGGATCAGCCAGGTGTTGACCGCGCCCAGCATGGCCGAGAGACCGATACCGACGATGATCAGCCGGAATCCCTTGACGTTCTGCCGGAACGCGAGCACGAAGATCGCCAGCGCGGTGAGCAGCCCGCCACCGATCGCACCGGCCGCCGTCGCGTAGTAGCCGCCCCCGGCCAGGATGACCAGGAGCGCACCGGTGTAGGCGCCGGAGTTGAACCCGACGATATCCGGGCTGCCCAGCGGATTGCGGGTCACCGATTGCAGGATCGCGCCGCTGAGCCCGAGCGCGGCGCCGAGGACCAGCGCCATCACCACCCGGGGCGCCCGCCATTCCCAGATGACCAGATCGTCGCTGCCGACCCCGGCGCCGAACAGCGCCCGCAGCACGCGGTCGGGCGGGATCACGAAATCACCCGTACTCAGCGCCAGTACCGCCACCACACCGGCCGCGAGCAGCAGCACCGCCGACACCGCCACGCCGCGCACCCCGAACCGGGCGGTCATACCCCGCGTGCGCACGACGCGGACGGTCCGGCCGAAATCGATGGCCGACGCCCGGCCCAGGCGCGGCGTCTTTCCCGGCGCGGTTCCGGGCGCCTCGGACGAGGTCGTCACGACTGCCTCAATTCCGTACGGCGGGCGAGCCAGATGAGCACCGGCGCGCCCAGGAACGCCGTCACCACACCGGCCGCCAATTCGTCCGGCGGGATGGCGATTCTGCCCACCACATCCGCCACCAGAACCAGCGTCGGAGCCAGGACCAGCGAATACGCCACGATCCAGCGGTGATCCGGACCCACGATCCAGCGGGCGATATGCGGAACCGCCAGCCCGACGAAGGTGATGGGCCCGACCGCGGCGGTGGCGGTACCGCACAGCAGGATCAGCGCCAGCGCGGTGCACACCCGGGTGCGCGTCACATTTACGCCGAGCGCCCGGGCGAGGTCGTCACCGAGGGCCACGGCGTTGAGCGACCGGGCGGCGATCGCGGCGAGGATCATCCCGGCGACGATGAAGGGCGCCGCCCCGGCGATGACGTCGTAACCCCGCCCGGTGAGCGCGCCCGCGTCCCACTGCCGCATCTTGTCGAAGGCGACGGAGTTCAACAGGATCAGCCCCTTGGTGACGCCGGTGAGCACCGCGGTGACCGCGACACCCGCGAGCGTGAGCCGGATCGGATCGGTACCGCCGCGGCCCACGGTGCCCAACCGGAACACCACCACCGACACTACTGCGGCACCGGCGAATCCGAACCAGACGTACTCGCCGATACTGTCGACGCCGAGGTACGCGACGGCCACCGCGATGGCGAACGCGGCGCCGGCGTTGACCCCCAGCAGACCGGGATCCGCCAGTGGGTTCCGGGTCAGTCCCTGCATCAGACAGCCCGCGACGCCGAGGGCGGTTCCCGCCAGAAGGCCGAGGATTGTACGCGGCAGCCGGTACTCACTGACGATCAGGTCGTCCGGAGACCCGTCCGGCTGCCAGAGCGCGTCCAGCAGATCGGTGACGGGAATATTCTTCGTGCCGATCGCAATACTGAGCGCGCAGGCCGAAATGAGACAGACTGCGGCAAGCAACCACCCCATCCACCTGCGAAAGGACGCTCGCGTGTGATATTCATAGGACGAACCGGCGGTCATGAGACGGTGCCGCACCTACTGCGCATCTGACCTGCCCCTTCCGGTATCTATGACATAAGTCACGGTGGTAACTCACAAAATTAGTTACCAACCCTTTATAGTGAGCGCAGGCTAACCTAACTGTGACCAGGCTAGCAACAGACTGTGCCGACAACCGCTCCCGCGGCAGTCGCGGCAGGAAGCCGGCCCCCCAGGGGACGCGCGACCGGCCACCGACCGTACGGGACACGAGCAAGAGGTGATGGGATGCGTACACCGGTTCCGCTGAATCCTGGTAGCGCATATTCCCTTTCCCCTCTCCTGCGCACGGGCGGCGCATATCTCCGGCCGGAACCGGCCGGGCTGCAAGAAGATCGACAGGGATGAGGGATTCATGAAGCAGCATTTCGTCACCTGATCGCCCAGGACGACGATCTGACACCACCGGTGGATTCTCCGCCCACCGGATTTCACCTGCGATTGGGCAGATAACCCCGTAGAGCCGAACGTGATTCGTCACGTGGCGCTGCCGGGGCGTATTCCGCTGCCGTTTTCGCCGGATATCGGCGCTACAGCCATGCCCGGCGGCAATCCGCAAAACAATGAGGGACACACGATGAATATCAAGTCGATTGCTGCCACCGCGGCGATGACGGCGGCCGTTCTCGGCGTTGCCGGTGGTACCGCGAACGCCGACACCTTCGTTCCGCTGCCCGGGGGTGAGAAGCTCGGCCCCGGCGTGAAACTGAGCCGCGTGAACGAGAGCGCGCTCATCTCGCCGTCGCTGTCGGCCAACGGAGCGGGCCGGACCGCCTGGCTCACCGGCCAGGTCTACGCCGACGTCACGGAGACCCCGGAGGGCACCCCCGGCCCCTGGAAGGGCCCGACCAACGCCCCGGGTACGAACAACTCCTCCACCCACGGCACTTCGCGGGTGAGCGCCGGCTACATCGTGGGTTGCCAGGTCAGCATCGGCGACGACGCCATCTCCGCCGGCGCCTCCGTCAGTGTCAACTCCAGCGGCGGCGGCATCAGCGGATCGGTCGGCCTGAAACTCGGCCCGGGTGAGGTCAAATTCGTCCACGTCGAAGGTGTCGATATCCCGAAGCCCGGTGTCTACTGGGTCGACTACAAGGATGTCGAAATGACCATCGAGGGCTGCGCCGGATACGCGCAGGCCCGTTCCTACGCCGTCGTCGAAATCATCGGTGACCACTATTCGAAGACCACCCTGTACGGAGCTCCGTTCAGCATCGGCTGACGCACGTCGTATCTGGTCGATCAAATCCGTCGCTGAACGGAATTCTCTTCCGAGAGGGAAATAGCAATGTCTGTTATCAAGAAGAGCGCGGTGCGCGCCGCGAGCCTCGCCGCCGCGACCGCCGCCACCATCGGCCTGTTCTCGGCCGGCGCGGCCGACGCCGATACCTTCATCCCGCTGCCCGGGGCCGAACTGCACCACACCCTGCCCAACGGGCTGCAGGTCACCGCCCGCATCGCCAACGAGTCGGCGCTGATCAACCCCTCGATGGGTTCGACCCCGCTGCACCGCAACACCTGGGTGTCGGGTAGCGCGCAGATCGAGGTGCACGGCAGCCACAAGGGCACCAAGATCACCCCCGGCTACACCGTGGGCTGCCAGGTCGATATCAGCGGTGGCAGCACCACCAACGGACTCGGCGCCAGCGTCGCGGGCGAGAAGGTCACCGGTAACGCCAGCACCGGCGGCAACCTGACCCTCGGCCCCGGCCAGGCCACCTCGTTCCTGCTGCTCGATATCGAGAAGCCGGATGTCTACGGCAACGAGGGCCACCAGTTCGCCACCAAGTTCACCGGCCAGAGCGGCTCGGTGACCTGGTCCGACTCCACGATCGGCCTCAACGGCTGCGCCGGCTACGCGCAGGCCCGGTCCTTCGTCCGGGTCGAGGTCGCCACCGATCAGGGCACCTCCGAGTTCCGCGTCTGGGGCCAGCCCTTCAGCCTCGGCTGATCGCGGGACCCCGCGCGACAGTTGACGCACGGGAGGCCCCGGCCCATGACTTGGGTTCACGCGGTCGTCGCAATCCTCTCGATATGAGAGGTTGCGGCGACCGTGTCGTTTTCCGAGGATGTTGCCCGGTTCGGCGCGATCCCGAACCGCGGCGCTCGGGCCGATCGCCCCACGGCCAGCGACCTCAGTAGTGCCCGCCACCGATCGAGCCGTATTGCCGGAGGCTGGGTCCCGCGGGGCGAACCTGTTTGCCCGACGGCAGAGTAAGATGGTTGTATGGCCAAACGTAAGATAACAGTGACCATCGATGAAGAGGTCTTGGCCAAGGCACGTCAACTGGGTGACGCGCACTTGTCCACCGTAGTGAATGCGGCTCTCGTCGAGCACGTGGATCGGATGGTGCGACGAGACGCGCTTCGTGATCTGCTCGAGGGCTGGGAGCGGTCCGTCGGCCCGGTCGGGGACGACGATGCGAGTGATGCGGCTGCCGCCTTCGACGAGCTCGAGGGTATCGGGTACGGACGCGAGATCGCCTGATGCTGCCGGTAGTCCTCGATTCCGCCGGTCTCTCCGCGGCCGCCGAGCCGAAGCCGCCGAAACGGGTGCAGGCACTCCTCGCGGAGGCGTACCGCCGCGGAAGTGAGGTTTTGGTACCGGCCGTTGTCTGCGCCGAGGTGTGCCGTGGCGTCGCCCGCACGCGGCAGGTCGAGACGCTGGTTGCCCGCACGCTACGCGACGCCGCGGCGCATCGGCCGGTGCGGATAGTACCCACCGATTTCGATGTCGCCCGTCAGGTCGGTGCGATTCTCAACGGCGCGAAGGCAGGCAGCCGGTATCTGGCGGATGCGCATGTGGTCGCGGTGTGCGCCCAGTTCGGTGGTGGCCTGGTGATCACGTCGGATCCCGACGACATCATGCATCTCGCGACAGCGGTGCCGGCTGCCCGGATTATCACCCGCAGCCCGGACTGACACGTGAGCATGGTCGTGCGGCGCCGGCAGCAGGCTCGAGAGATCGCTGATCAGGAAAACCCAGGTCGCGCCACTCGATTGGCCGGGAGTTCCGCGCTCATGTGACGGCGATGCATGACGGTTGAGCTGATGCAGCGGGGAGTAGCGGCGGGCGCGGGTTAGGCTTGCCGTCCTATGGCTATCGGCGCGACTGTGCACACCTTCACCCTGAACCTCTCCGATATCGATCGCGGGGTGTACGAGGAGTTCGACCTCCGGCTGGCCCGCCACCCCTCCGAAACGGCCGAATTCCTGATCACGCGTCTGCTGGCCTACTGCCTCGAATACGAGGAGGGCATCACGTTCAGCGATGGCGGCGTGTCCTCCACCGGGGAACCCGCGGTGCTGGTCCGCGATCTCACCGGCCGGATCACCGCCTGGATCGAGGTGGGCGCCCCCGACGCCGACCGGGTGCATCGCGGTAGCAAACTCGCCGGCCGGGTCGCCGTCTACACCCACCGCGACCCGGCCAAGGTGCTGGCCCCGCTCAGCGGTAAGCGCATCCACCACGCGGAGACGATCCCGCTGCGCGCCTTCGACCGGGCGTTCATCGAGGCGGCCGCCGCGACCCTGGAACGCCGCAACACCGCCGGCGTCTCGATCACCGAGGGCCAACTGTACCTGGAGATCAACGGCACCACACTGAGTACACCGGTCGTGGAAACCCTGCTCGGGTAGGGGCCGCGTTCAGCC
The DNA here is from genome assembly GCF_040638875.1 of Nocardia sp. NPDC024068. Classification (NCBI taxonomy): domain Bacteria; kingdom Bacillati; phylum Actinomycetota; class Actinomycetes; order Mycobacteriales; family Nocardiaceae; genus Nocardia; species Nocardia sp. NPDC024068. The sequence continues at coordinate 13,043 of NZ_JBEZYU010000004.1, forward strand.
GGTGGCCCCGGACCCGTCCGAGAGCCCGAGCCTGAGGTGTTCGCTGTGGTAGACGGCCTCGTCCAGTAGCTGCGCGACGTGGTCGTCGTAGAGCCGGTAGACGATGGATCGCCCGGTGCGGACTCCGACGACGAGCCCCAGATTACGCAGCAGCCGCAGCTGATGTGAGACCGCCGACTGCTCCATACCGATCGCCGCGGCCAGTTCGCTCACCGGGCAGGGGCCCTGCCGCAACTCGGTGAGGATCAGCAGCCGACTCGGCGTGGCCAGGGCCTGCAGGGTATTCGCGACATGGGCCGCGGCGTCGGCGTCCAGCCGCGGGGCCGGGCGATCGCGCCCCTCGACTCCGTGTCCCATGCTCCGGAAGCTTACTCGGCCGGATACATCATATACATGAAGACATGTTCATTCTTTCTGATATTGTCGCCGGGTCCCACCCCCTCGCTCTCCGGAGGTGACCCCGTTGGTCGCACCGACCCACGCCCCGAGCCCCGCCCCGGCGCCGCCGGTTCGCCGCACGGCCCTGTTCGAACTGCCGGAAGTCCGTTGGGCGGCCGTCGCATTCGGCCTGTTCGTCATCGGACTGGCGGCGCAGCTCACCGGCGCCCCGTCTTGGACCTGGTGGGTCCTGTACCTGGGGTGCTACGCGGCCGGCGGGCGGGAACCCGCGCTCACCGGGCTGCGGGCGTTGCGGCACGGCACCCTCGACGTCGATCTGCTCATGGTGGCGGCGGCCCTCGGCGCGGCCGCGATCGGCCAGATCACCGACGGCGCACTGCTGATCGTCATCTTCGCCGGCTCCGGCGCCCTCGAAGCCCTGGCGACCGCCCGGACCGAGGATTCGGTGCGCGGGCTGCTCGACCTCGCCCCCGATACCGCCACCCGGGTCCTGCCCGACGACAGCGAGGAAACGGTCCGGGCCGCCGAACTGCGGGTCGGGGATATCCTCGCGGTCCGGCCGGGCGAGCGGATCGCCGCCGACGCGACGGTGATCTCGGGTGCGAGCGAGGTCGATCAGGCCACCATCACCGGTGAACCGCTGCCGGTCGACCGGACGGCCGGCGACGAGGTCTTCGCGGGAACGGTGAACGGCACCGGCGCGCTGCGTATCCGGGTCACGCGGCGCGCCGGCGATTCGGTGGTCGCCCGGATCGCGACGCTGGTCGAGGAGGCCGTCCGCACCAAGGCCGGCACCCAGCGGTTCATCGAGAAGATCGAGCAACGCTATTCGCTGGTGATGGTGGCGGCCACGCTCGCGGTATTCGCGCTACCGCTGCTGTTCGGCGACCCGCTGCGGCAGGCACTCCTGCGGGCCATGACCTTCATGATCGTCGCCTCACCCTGCGCGGTGGTCCTGTCGACCATGCCGCCGCTGCTGGCCGCCCTCGCCAACGCCGGGCGCCACGGTGTCCTGGTGAAATCGGCCGTGGCGATGGAACGGCTCGGTGCCACCACGCGAATCGTGTTCGACAAAACCGGCACCCTGACACGGGGAACACCGGAGGTCGCCGAGATCTGCTGCCTCGACGCCGAGATCAGCGAAGACGCTCTGCTCCGATCGGCCGGCGGCGCCGAACTCCCCAGCGAGCACCCCCTCGCGGCGGCGATCGTGCGGGCCGCACGGACCCGCCACTCGCGGCTGCCGGTCGCCGCCGAATTCACGGCACATCCGGGCCGCGGTGTCACGGCGCGGGTGGACGGCCGCAGCGTCGGCGTCTTCTCCCCCGGCGCTCTCTTCGGCACGGCCCTCGACGAATCCACCGCGGCGGCCGTCCGGCACTTCCAGGAACGCGGCCACACCGCCGTCGTGGTCACCTACGAGGAGCGCCCCGTCGGCGTCCTCGCCCTCACCGACCGCCTCCGCCCGGAAGCACCGGCCGCGGTCACCGCCGCCACGCGGCTCACCGGTATCCCGCCTGCGATCCTCACCGGAGACAACCGGGCCGCGACCGAACTGATCGCCGCCCAGGCCGGTATCACCGATATCCAGGCCGGGCTCCTACCCGCCGGCAAGGTGGCGGCGGTCCGGCGCCTGGAAGCCGACGGCGACCGAATCGCCCTGGTCGGCGACGGTATCAACGACGCCCCCGCGCTCGCCGCCGCGTATACCGGTATCGCGATGGGCGGTATCGGCGCCGACCTCACTCTGCGCACCGCCGATGCGATCGTGGTCCGCGACGATCTCCGGACGGTGCCCGCCGTGATCGCCCTCGCCCGCCGGGCCCGGCGGGTGGTGCTCGCCAATCTGGCCATCGCCGCCGGTTTCATCGCCGTACTCGTCGTCTGGGACCTGGTCGGTACCCTGCCGCTGCCGCTGGGAGTGGCGGGGCACGAGGGTTCCACGGTGATCGTGGCGCTCAACGGGTTACGCCTGCTGCGCAATTCCGCTTGGGAACGCGCAGTGGATCCGGGCGCACCCCGGTCACCGTTCCGTCGCGGATACCCATCACGAACCGTCCTGACCGGCCCGCGCAGCGAGGTGGCGGGTACTACTGCACGATCGGGTGATGCGCACCGGCACAAACGATTCGGGTGATGCACCTGCGGTGGCCCGTCAGGATCGGCTCACCGGGCTACCCGGCGAGTTCCAGCGGGTCTGGGCCGCGTTCACCATGAACCAGTTCGGCAGCGCGCTCGGTGCGGGCGCACTGCCGCTGGCCGCGATTCTCCTTCTCGAATCGTCCGATCTGCAGGTCACGCTGTTGTCGGCGGTATCGGGCGTGGCCGCGGCCGCCCTCGCGCTGCCGCTCGGCTCGTTCATCGAGCGACGACGCAAACGTGGGGTCATGGTTTGCGCGGACCTCGCGGCGTGTACGGCGCTGGCCGGTATTCCGGTCGCTGCCGCGTTGGGGGTCCTGACCTATGTCCAGCTGTGCGTGGCGGCCACCGTGCAAACGGTATGTGCCATCGTGTTCCATGCCGCCAACGACGCCTATCTGAAAGCCCTTGTGCCCGAAGCGCAGCGAATCCGGGCCAATGGGCGGATGGAGACATCCCTGTGGACCGGGATCACCATCGGCACACCGGTCGGCGGGGCGCTGGTCTCGGCGTTCGGTCTCACGGTGACCCTGGCGGCCGATGCCGCGAGCCATTTACTCTCGGCCCTGACGATTCGCGGGACCGGAGTCCCCGAACCGCCCCCGGCGCGCAGACCCCGAACAGGCCGGGTCCTGTCGGAGGTCCACACCGGCTGGGTCCATATCTTCCGCGACCCGGTCCTGCACCGGCTGTTCTGGAACGGCATGGTTTTCGGCGGGTGCGTCACACTGGTCTCACCGCTGCTGGCCCTGCTCATGCTCCGCGAACTCGGCTTCGCCCCCTGGCAGTACGGGCTCGCCCTCGGGGTGGCGGGGGCGGGCGGCCTCCTCGGCGCACTCTGCGCTCCGAAGCTGGCCGGCCTGTTCGGCGCCAGAACGATCCTGCTCGGATTCGGCACCTTGCGAACCTGCTGGCTCGGCACCCTTTACCTGGCAAGTCCAGGCACCTTTGGTCTGGCTCTCATCATTGTCGGCGAAACTCTTCTTCTCTTCTGCGCCGGGGTGTTCAATCCGATTTTCGCCACCTACCGGATGAATCGCACCGCCGACGGCTACCTGGCCCGGGTGCGCACCACCTGGTCGGTCAGCGCGAAATGCTTCCAGCCCGCCTTCATCGCGCTCGGCGGCGTTCTCGCGGCCGCCGTCGGTGTGCGCGCGGCCATCGGAGCCGCCGCCGTTGTCCTGCTCGCCAGTTCGGTGCTGCTGCCGTGGCGGGCGGGCGATACGGGATCAGGGTTCGATGAGACCCGCGCGGATCGCGTAGCGGGTGAGGGCGAGCCGGTCACGTAATCCCAGTTTCTGCAGCACATTCGCACGGTGGCGGTCCACCGTTTTCACGCTGATGAACAGATCGGTCGCGATCTCCCGGGAGGAGTAACCCTCGGCGACCAGTTTCACGATCTCCTCTTCCCGGGGCGTGAGCAGGGTTTGCGGCAGGGGCTCGCCCTGATCGGCGCGCGGGTCACCGGATCACCTTCTGGCAGTTCACCCGGTACGGCGTCGTGGTCACCGTGCTCAGTTGCGTTCTGGCCTGGGCGTATATCGCGGTCCGCTACTTCTGAGGGTGCTCGCGGACTATCGCGCGGCGGCATTCGACGGCATGCGCACGTCGACGAACCAGCCGGCGTCGGAGGTATCCAGCCGGGTGATATCGCCCTGCCGGAAGTCGATCGCCGAGAAATCCACCCGGTACCAGGCCGGATGCTCGTAGTAGCGGACGAAATAGTGCCGGCCGCCGAGATCGGCCAGGACGGACCACTCGGTGTACTCGTCGGACTCCTCCCCGCGTACCAGGCCCTTGGTGATATCGAAGCTGTTGACGATATGTGAGGCCAGTACCGCACCTTCGGCGGCGTCCGCGGTGGTCTTCGCGGACCGGCTCAGCGCGACGGCCCGGACGAACCGCGACGGCGGCGTGAAATCGCCGGGCAGCCCTAGCAGCCCGCTGCCCTGCCCGAGTGCCCGCACGTCGTATCCGGTGAGGTCGAGGTCCGGGACATTGGTCGCCGACAGATTGACGTAGTTGCCGAGGTTCAGCAGATGCCAATCGAAGGGCGGGGAGTTGGTCATCACTCCCAGCGGGTTGTCGTGGACGCGCAGCTGCCCGCCGACGTATTCGATCACCAGCGAATCGCCACCGCTGTCGTGCAGCGCGTAGTGCAGGCCGACCGGCTCGTCCCGGCCGGGCGCCGGCGCTCCCCACACCAGCACCTCCCCGATGGCGCGTTTCGCGTCGGTCACCGACGCGCAGGTGGACAGCAGATAGTTGCCCACATCGTGGAGCTGGGACAGCGAATCGAGTTCCCGGCCCGCCGGAACCTCCTGGTACCGCGAGAATCCCGGCAGGTAGAGGGCGCCGAAATACAGACCGGCCTCGTTGAGTCCGTCCACCAGGCAGTCCTGGCCGAACAGGTCCATACCCACGATCCCGTAGGCACCGGTCCAGGTCAGACCGGGTATCGACGGGTCCGGGCTGCGCCCCTGGAACTCGAACCCCCGCGGCACGACCATCAGCCGGGATTGCAGGTCCAGGCCGAATTCCATGGTGCGGCCCGCGATCACATCACGCTCGGCGGTTTCGATCCTGAATGTGGTGCACATACCGGTCGCCCCTTCTGATGGTGGTCACCGGCTCGCTGACGGCCGGATCTGTGCCGGGTCCTCGAATACGTACGAGCGGCACGGCCTGGGCCGCGTGTGGGTCAACGATACGTCTCGACCGGCGTCTATCCGGTGACCAGCGTGTTTGCGTGTTGCGGGGTTACCGGCCGGGCGCCGCCGGCTCGGGCAGCGGCGGCAGCTCGAGGTTTTCGCGGAAAGTGGCGCCCAGATAGTCGCTGCCGGCGATATCGCGCCGGCGGAGTTCGGGCAGCAGCCCGTTGACGACGAAATCGCGGGTGCGGGGATTATCGAGCCCGCCCAGGGAGATCACGTCGAGTACACCGGCGCGATAACGCTCCTCGATCACGTCGGCCAATTGCTCCGGGGTGCCCGCGGCCGACCAGTGCCCGGTGTGCCGGGCTTCCAGGATCAGTTCCCGCAGCGTGCGCCCCGAGGCGAGCCGGCGGAAGATCTCGACCCGCCCGCGCCGGCGGTGCACCGAACCCGGTTCGGGCAGCAGGGCTTCCGGAAGCGGCCGGTCCAGTGGCAGTTCCGAGAGATCCACGCCGCCGCCGAGCATATCCTCGAGCACCCCGCGGCCCGCCTCGAGATCGAAGGACTCCTCTTCGTCACGCACCAGGCGCGCGACCTCGGCCTCGGACGCGCCGTAGGTGGCGTGGAAGGAACTGAAGATATAGGGCAACCCCTCCGCACGACCCAGTTCCCGGGCCCGGCCGCGGATGGCGCCGGTGTAGGCGAGGGCGTCGTCGAGGGTGGTGAGCGAGGTGAACACGACTTCGGCGAAGCGGGCGCCGAGTTCCACCCCGCCCGCCGACTGGCCGGCCTGGAACTGCACCGGCCGTCGCTGCGGCAGTGGCGGGATGTTCAACGGCCCGCGCACGGTGAAGTACCGGCCCTTGTGGTCGATCGGACGCACCCGCGACGGATCCAGTGCCGCGCCACCGTGTCCGTCCGCGCGTAACGCGCCTTCGTGCCACGAGTCGTAGAGCGCGTTCACCACCTCCAGCGATTCGGCGGCCCGCGCGTAGCGCTCCTCGGGGCCCGGCAGTTCCCCGCTGCCGTAGTTCTCCTCCCCCAGCGAGGAGGTCACGGCGTTCCAGGCCGCGCGGCCGTTGCTCACATGGTCGAGCGTGCCGAAGAGCCGGGCCAGGTTGTACGGGTGATGGAAGGTGGTGGTGACGGTCGCGATCAGTCCGATCCGCGAGGTCACCGCGCTGAGCGCCGAGAGATAGATCAGCGGTTCCTGGGCGCCGATCGCGCCCTGCGCGCCGAAGGCCAGCAGATCGGCCGCGAAGAGCGCGTCGAACCGGTGCTGCTCGGCCGTCCTGGCGACCTCCAGCGCGCGATCGAGGGTGGAAATTCGCGGGTCGACGGCCGCCGCGTAGATATCGGCGCCGCCGCTGACGCCGGTGACCGTCTTCAGATGCCGGCGCCGGGGGCCGTTGTGCGATACCACCTTTCGACGGTATGACCCGCACGGCCCGCCGGACAGCGTTGCGCTCAGCGTGATCGGTGGGGCGTTCCGATCCGCCCGCTCCGTGTTCGAAACCGCTGCCCGTGGACCACGGCCCCGGCCCATGCATCCCGGCCGGGCTCAGGTCAACCGGCGGATATCGCCGCGCACCCGGTAGAACCCGCCGCGCGCCGACTCCGCGACACCGTCGACCACATAGCGGACACCGGCCTGCCGGATATCCCTGGGGAACTGCACATTCCATTCCCGGCGGTAGCCCGGCGAGACGATATGCACCCGCAACCGTCCCTGCACATCGATACATTCGACGACGATCCCCCCACCGGCATCGGCGACCACCTCCACGGTGCTGCTGGGCACCACCGGCGCCAGTTCCGGCGCCTTGATCGACACGGCCTGCGGCACCACGCCCTGTTCGGCGTCGCGGACCGCCGTCTCACTCACATCGAGGCAGGCCAGGGTGCCGTTCGTGGTGACCAGATACAGCTTTCCGTCGTGGTACTGCATCGAATACGCCGAACCGCAGCCGGTACCGAGCTTCCATACCCGCCGGCCCTCGGCATCGAAGCAGTAGACCGACGAGTAGTTGTCACCGGCGAAGACGTAGCGTCCGTCCGGGGAGGCCGCGCACGAATACACCGCGGCATCACACTGGAACGCCCGGTCGGCGCTCCCACTCTTGTCCAGCATCCGCACCTGGTTGTGGGTGGTGCCCGCGTACACCGCGTCCGCCTCCCGCCAGCCGAACAGGACAGCGCCGCCGGTGCTCCGGTGCCAGCGATGATTACCGCTGATCAGCTCATATTTCGTCACCCCGCCGGAGTGGCCGTGGTAGACGCCGTCGGCATCGATACGCACCATCCAGCCGGAGTTCCCGTCGCTGCGGCGGGTCCACAGCGATTCCTCCTCGTGGTCGATCACGGTGAGACCACCCTGGACATCGGAGACCCCGAGGATTCCGTCGTGGATATCGAGCCAGTAGATATCGACATCGGTGGCGATATCGTAGGCGGCCCGCGGCACCTTGCCGGACAGATCGTAGACCCGGCCGTCGTCACAACCCGCGTAGATCCAGAAATCGTCGGCGACAATGCATTTCACCGCGTCCGGCAGCCGGAAGCGGCCGGTGACCGCGCCCTCCGGGGTAAGGGTGAAGACATCACCGTTCTCGTTGCCGACCCAGCAGCGCTGCGAGTCGATGAAGATACCGAACGCCGCGGCTCCGGAATCGAAACTCCACAGCACCGGTGCGGTGCGGGCGGTGGAGGTCCGGCTGGTGATGGTCCGCCGGGTGACCGGCCGGGCCGCCCGCGCGCCCGGCACCGCAGGCGCGTAACCCTTACGCATCTTCTCGCCGATCTTCTTCTGCGCCGCCGCCTGCGCCTTCCGCGCGTCCGCGAAGGAGCTGACCTTGCTCTGCCCGTGGTCACCGATACGGCCGTAGCGGATGGAGACCCGGGTGCCGTCCACGACGACCTCGTAGAACTTGTGCGCCGAACCTCCGTCTTCGGAGAGTTCCAGATAGGTGGTGGTCGCCGGGGTGGTGGTCGATGTGGTCATGCTCGGTCCCGCTCGTCGTCGTTGCGCGTCGACGCGAAAGTTAGCAACGGGCACCGACATCCGCGTGACGACCGGATCCGGCGCGCGGAACATCGGTACGGCGGCCGGGTGCCCGATGATGACAACGGTCACAGCCCGTCACGGCCGGCCGTTCGACCTCGTCTACCGAACGAAGACCCGAGAGAACGGAGCCACCATGTCCCAGCAGCGCACCCACGTCGTCGTGATCGGCGGCGGTTACGCCGGCACGCTGGCGGCCAACCGCCTGCGCGGACGTACCGATATCGATATCACCCTGGTGAACCCGCGACCGGATTTCGTGCAGCGGATCCGGCTGCACCAGCTCGCCGCGGGTACCGGTACGGCCGTCGCGGACTACGACTCACTGCTGGGCGACGGTATCGCCCTGGTCGTCGACACCGCGACCCGTATCGATACCGCCGCCCGCACCGTCCATCTCGCCGCCGGCGACACCCTGGTCTACGACTATCTCGTCTATGCCGTGGGCAGTACCGCCGCCGATCTCGCCGCGGTACCGGGTGCCACCGAGCTCGCCTACCCGATCGCCGAACTCGAACAGGCCGAGCGACTGCGCGCGGCCCTCGGGCGGCTGCCGGTGGACGCGCCGGTGACAGTGGTCGGCGCCGGCCTCACCGGGCTCGAGACGGCCGTCGAACTCGCGGACCGCGGGCGCGCCGTCCGGCTGGTCTGCGGAGGCACGCTGGCGCCGGCACTGAGCGCGGCCGGGCGCCGGTCGGTGGCGAAACGGCTGGCACGGCACCATGTCGAGGTACTCGTAACCGCATCGGTCGCCGAGGTGCGGTCCGATTCGGTCGTCCTCGCCGACGGCACCGGGCTGCCCAGCGCGGTGACCATCTGGACCGCCGGATTCGGCGTGCCCGCACTGGCCCGGGCCAGCGGCCTCGATACCGACGAGCTGGGCCGGCTACGCACCGACGAAACCCTGACCAGCGTCGACGACGACCGGGTGGTGGCCGCCGGCGACGCCGCCGCGCCCTCGGGCCAACCCCTGCGAATGAGCTGTCAGGCCGCGAACCCGCTCGGCGCGCAGGCCGCCGATACCGTCCTCGCCCGGCTCGCCGGCGCCCCGCCGGACTCGATCGATCAGGCATTCGTCGGTTCCTGCGTCAGCCTGGGCCGCGGCGACGCGATCATCCAGACGGCCCGCCGCGACGACACTCCGGTGAACCTCTTCGTCGGCGGACGGGTCGCGGCCGGGATCAAGGAAGCGGTCTGCCGGAGCACGCTGTGGCAACTCCGCCGCGAAGCGGCCCGCCCGGGTTCCTTCTTCTGGCTGAAAGGAGGCCGCGACACCCACACCGCCGCTCCGAGTCCCCGCTAGCATCACAGGCTCAGGCCCCATACGAGCGTGCGCATCGCCGAACTCGTCGGCACCGGCGAGCAGAGGAGCACCCATCGACGCCGATGCGATCCACGACCCTTCGGCACCGGTTCCCGGAACACTGCCCACTGTCGCGGCCGCGGAATACCTTGTCGCTATCGCGGAACAGCTCGCCCCGGCCTGTGATCCGGTGATGATCCGAACCGTATTCGGACGCGCCTGCGGAGGGGAGCCGAGAGCGCGGCGGCCGGACGGTCGCCGCGCCAGCACCCTCACCGCCTCGGGAACGCCGTTCGAGGTCAGCGTCACCGGCGGGCAGGCGGCATTCGCGCCCGCGATCCGCTACGTCACCGAGACCGCTTCTCAGGAAACGATGCTCGACACCCGGGTTATGGCCCAGACCGACGCCATCGACGACCTCACCGCACAACTGCCGGACGGCGGCCGAGGCCACAGGGGGCTCCTCAGATCGTTCATCGAAACGCTCTACCCCCGGTCCCCGGTCCGGGTCCGGTCCGCGGCGTGGACGGGTATCGCCCACCATGCGTCCGCGCCGGACCACCCGGCCCGCCTCAAGGTCTACGGCAGGGCGGATACGCGCGGCAGACTGGACCGGCTGGCGGGCGCCTTTCCCGAATTCGCCGGGTTGTTCTCGGTGCCCGGGGACGAGGCGTACCTCAAGCCCTCGTTCGCGGCGATCGAGGTGGACGATCGTGGGGGGATCACCCACAAGATGTATCTGAAGACCCCCCGTGACCTCGCCGCGCCGATGAAACTGATCCGCCACTTCGGCGACACCGCGTGGCAGGTGATCTCCGAACTCGTGGACTGCGGGTTCGATCCGGCTCTGCTGTACGGCCACACCTTCTTCGTGTGCTGCGCACGCGGCGTGGAGGGCCCTGTCACGACGCTGCATCTGATCGCGGGCCGGCGGGATATCACCGCACAGGTACGGGAATTGGCGAGCCGCCACCACGGCACGACACGCGCGGTGGACACGCTCGCGGACTGCGCACACGTCTCGGGGGCGGACTGGCGATTCTCCGCGGTGGGATTGAGCGCCGCCGCGGCCGGAGGGATTACGAAACTGAATGTCTACGGTGTGCCGGTGTGGCCGTCGACCGGCGCGTGACTCCCGCGACCGCCAGGTACTTCTCGAACGGGTGCAGCGGACCGATCTCGTGCTGGATGTCACGCGGTAGCGGGGTGTATCCGGCCGCATTGTAGAGCGCTGCGGCTTCGGGCTGACGGGGTCCGGTGGTGAGGAAGATCCGCCGGTAACCGCGGCGGGCGATCTCGGCCTCCAGTTCGGCCAGCACCAGCCGGGCGAGGCCCCGGCGGCGGTGTGTCCGCGCTGTCCAGATCCGTTTCAGTTCCGCGGTATCGGAGTCGTAGCGGCGGAAGGCCCCGCCCGCCACCGGCCGGTCGTCCTCGACGACGACCAGCAGATCGCCGCCGGGCGGGGCGAATTCGTCGGCGGGATAGGTCGTCAGATCGTGGCGGACCTCGTCGACGGTGCTGCCGTAGCGGCTGCTGTATTCGACCGCCAGTTCGGCCAGCAGCGGCGCGGCCAGCGGATCGTGCTGTCCGACGTGCACGATACGGCGCATCGGCTCATCCCTCCGGTTTCGGCAACCCGGGCGGGTTGATCCGCGACTGGGACACCACCTCACTGTGCAGGCCCCACCGGTCGATGACCCGCTGATAGGTGCCGTTGTCGATGGCGTGCTGCAGCGCCGCGTGCACCGCGGCGATCAGGCCGTTGTCCTTGTTGGTCGCCACCGCGATCTCGGCCTGCAGCGCCTCCCCGGCCCCCGAGAAGGCCGCCGCGATCTTCGTATCGCCGGAGGTCGCCAAATGGTAGACGGCCACCGGGTTCGTGCACGAACTGCGCGACCAGCACCAGGGCCACCGCCGACACCACCCAGCGCCAGGGGTGCCGGGTCCGCGCCACCGGCAGGGTGGACTCGTCGTTGGTCACCGGCGCCCCGGTGGTCCCGGTGTCGCCGACCGATGCGACTGCGCTCATGGGAAACCGATCCTCCGCCGACATCATCGACACCGGGTTCCGTCGCGATCGACCGGCGACCCGGGTAGTGAGGCCTACCGTATGGAGGCCGTAGCACGTTGTCGCCGTTCATATTCAGGGTGAGTCCAATGGGATGGCGCCGGAATACTTCCCGGCCGGCGGGGCGTTGCGGCGGGCATGTCGTTCACCGCACCCGTAGGAATTGCCCTCCAACCGCGTCCCGCCGCGGTCAACGCCGTCGACGATGTCGTCGACCGGGCCCGGACCGTGCAGCGGGCCGGAATAGACCGGGCCTGGTTCGCGCAGCGCTTCGACACCGACGCGCTCTCGGTCGCCGCGGTGGTCGGGGCCGCCGTCCCGGGACTCCGGGTCGGGACGTCGGTGGTGCCCATCAATCCACGGCATCCGCTGGTGGTCGCGAGTCAGGCCCAGACCGCCCACGCGGCCTCGCATCGCCGGTTCACTCTCGGCCTCGGTCTCGGTGCCGCGGCCCTGGAGGAGCCCGCGTTCGGCATTGTCACCGAACGCCCGATCCGCCGGCTGCGCGAGTACCTGACCGTCCTGCGTTCCCTGCTCGACACCGGTACCGCCGATTTCGCCGGGGAAACCCTGACGGCCGCGCCCGCGCTGCCCGCCGCGGTCGCCGGCGGCGAGGGGCCCGATATCGTCGTCGCCGCCATGGGCCGGCAAGCGTTGGCGGTGACCGGGGAACTCGCCGACGGAACCGTCCCGTTCCTGGCGGGCCCGCGCACCCTGAGCGAGCACATCGTGCCCCGGATCCAGGCCGCCGCGCAGGCCGCCGGCCGCCCGGCACCCCGGGTGATCGCGGGCGTGGTCGTTGTGGTGACCGCCGATCCCGACCGGGTGCGCGCCCGCGCCGCCGAACAGCTGGGCTTCTACGACGGGATTCCCTCCTATCGCTCGGTCCTCGAACGCGAAGGCGTCGCCCGTGCGGCCGAGCTGGCGGTGATCGGCACCGAAGCCGAGGTCGAAGCGGAACTACGCCGCTACGCCGACGCCGGCGCGACCGAGCTGCTGGTCACCCAGACCGAACTGGGCGGCGCCGAGGACGAACTGAACACCTGGCGGTTCCTCGGCGCGCTGTAGGGCGGCGCCCGGTTTCGATCACACCGGTTTCAGGCGTCGGCCCGCATATAGCGGGCCGCCCACTCCTCGAAGCCGGTGAGCGATAGGCCCAGGGCTCGCGCATACTCCGGCCGGCCGGGCTGGCCGACCACATTGATGAATTCGAGTCCGGCGCCCATGGGCGGCATACCGGCGGCGAAGGCCTGTTCCTCGGTCATATCCGGAGCGGCCACGGGTGTATCGAGAACCCGGGTGAGCACCTCGGCGATCTCGGACATCGACAGGTAATCACTGGCCAGCTCCAGTTCGACCCGGTCGAACCGTTCCGGCGCGAGCACGGCCGCGGCAGCCGCCGCTCCGATATCGTCCACCGCCGCCAGTGACAGCCGGGTATCGGACTTCAGCACCCCCACCAGGCCGCCCTCCACACCACGGGGAAAAAGATAGGACATGGACGGCAGGAAGTTCTCCATGAAGAAGCCCGGTTTGAGCAGCGTCCAGTAGCGGAATCCCGCCGCCCGGAGCCGATCCTGGATCGCGGCCTTGGCCCCCATACTGGGCGCCATTGCCGCCCAGCGGCCTTCGGCCCAGCCCGGGAGTTCGGTGTGCTGCCCCGCGCCGCTGACGGAGGTGTGCACGAACTGCTCGACCCCGGCAGCCTTCGCCGCCTCGATGAGGTTGATTCCCTGGACCACTTCACCGTCGAAATCGAAACCCGCCGCCGTCAGCGGGGGCATCTGCACGGAAAAGACGGCGCGGGCGCCCTTCGCGGCCCGGGTCACCGAATCGCGGTCGCCGAGGTCGCCGGTGACCAGTTCGGCGCCGAGCGCCGCGACGGCCCGTGCCCGTTCCCCGTCCGGGTCACGCACCAGTGCGCGCACGGGCACTCCCGCCGCACGCAGGGCGCGCACGGTGGCCCCGCCCTGTTTGCCGGTGGCACCGGTGACCAGTACCGCTTCGGATTGTCCGGGCATAACGTCGCTCCTCTGATTCGATCGGCCATAAACGGCGGGGCCCGCCGTTTACGTCCACGCTACGATATGGCGGGGCCCGCCATTTAGCAACCCCGGAGAGGACGCCATGCCCGATACCCAGCGCGCCGACGCCCGGCGCAACTACGCCCGCATCCTCGCGGTGGCCGAGGCCGAAGTGGCCGCGCACGGCGCCGACGCCTCCCTGGAACAGATCGCCCGTACCGCGGGAGTCGGCTCGGCGACCGTGCGCCGCCACTTCCCGAGCCGTCGCGCATTGCTGGAAGCGGTATCCCGGCAGCGGATCGAGGCCCTGGCCGGCCGGGCTCGCGAATTGTGCGATGACAGCGACAGCCGTGGCGCGCTGTTGACCTGGCTGAACGAGCTCGTCGCCTATTGCGTCGCGGCCCGCGGTCTCGCCGCCGCGTTGAGCTACGACGGCGCCGATCCCGAATCGGTCCACGACAACGCCTGCTCGGCGGCCCTGGAGGAAGCCGCCGCCCCACTTCTGCGGCGCGCCGTACGCCACGGCGCCGTCGCACCGGACCTCACCGTCGCGGATCTCATCACGCTGATCGTCGGAATCACCCTGGCCACCGAGCCCTACCCCGACCATTCCGGCCGGGCGGACCGGCTCTTCCAGCTGGCGGTATCAGGCTTGGCCCCGCTCGGCCGCTCGTAGATTTCACTCACGCCGCGTGCGGCACCCGGTGCAGGCGGATACCGAAGCGGGTCGCGGCCAGACCGGACAGCGCGCCCACCACCGTGGGCGCCACGATCAGCCCGGCCCAGAACCACCGGGTCGGCCACATCTTCCCGACCATCCCGTCGAACGGGTCGAACGCCGGGTCCGGGTCATAGGTCGCGTAGTAGCAACTCACCGAATCCGGACCGGTTTTCCACCAGACGGCGGCCACGGCCAGCACCGCGATCCCGCAGACGAATCCGAACAGGGTGGTAGCGAGCACGGTCGATCGCACCGCACTCGAACGCTTCTCACTCATACCCCCAGTCAATCAAGACGGCCCGCCGGTTCGCAGCAGTCGCAGTCGTCGGCGGTGGAATTGTCCCGGCTGAACGCGGCCGGAGGAGGGCAGCAGGAGTCCCCGCGCCAGGCGTTGATTCCTTCGCGGACCGCGATCGCGGCGATCACCAGTGCGGCGAGCGGATCGGCCCATGACCACCCGAACAGGCTGTTGAGCAACAAGCCGGTCAGCAGCACCGCCGAGAGGTAGGTGCACAGCAGGGTCTGTTTGGAATCGGCCACCGCGGAGGCGGATCCGAGTTCACGTCCGGCCCGGCGCTGGGCGGCCGAGAGCACCGGCATGATCACCAGACTCGCCGCGGCCAACCCGATACCGATCGCCGAGTGCCGGGCTTCGCCGAGCCCGGACAGGGCCCGGATCGAGTCGACGGTGACGTACAGGGCGAGCGCGAAGAAGGAGAACGCGATGATCCGCAGTGCGGCCTTCTCCCGCGCCTCCGGGTCGCGGCCGGCGAACTGCCACGCCACCGCGGCCGCCGAGGACACCTCGATCACCGAGTCCAGGCCGAACCCGATCAACGCGGTCGAGGAGACCCGGGCCCCTTCGGTGAGCGCGATGACCGCCTCGATGACGTTGTAGGTGATGGTCGCGGCGACGAACCAGCGGATCCGCCGCGTCAGCACCGACTTCCGGGCCGGGCCGGGGCCGGCCGCCACCGCAGCGGGCATACCGAGCGGCGCCGCCATCAGCAGCAGCCTTCGGTTCCGGCATCCGGGCAGCACGCCGGATCCACCGCCAGCACCAACCCCAGCAGATCCCCCAGCGCCGCGGCGATCCGGGCGTCGGCGAGTTCGTAGCGGCTGCGCCGGCCTTCGGGTATCGCGACCACGAGTCCGCAACCGCGCAGGCACGCGAGGTGGTTGGACAGGATCTGCCGGGTCACGCCGATCTCGGCGGCCAGCTCCGACGGATACCCCGGAGCCCGCCGCAGGCTCAGCAAGATCCGGGTCCGGGTCGGGTCGGACAGGGCGTGGCCGAATCGGGCGAGTGCGTCGGTGTGGACAGCGGTCTCCATACCCAGACAGTACATCAGAATCTGTATTCAGAAAATGATGAACATTCAAGACCCGGGCCGGGCCGGATACACCTCCGGTGGCCGGTTATCGAGTTCGCCGGGCAGTCGGCGGCTGTGGCCGGTCGAGTTGATCGGCTTTGCGGTGCAGGTAGCGCTGTTCGACCTGATTCCCGGTGAGGTCGGCGGCGCGGCGGAAGAGTTCGGCCGCCGTGGCCTGGTCACCGGTTTGCTGCAGGAGGTGGGCGCGGACGGCATGTTCGCGTTGCCGGGTGAGGGGGTCTCGATCGAGGTGATGGCGCCGGTTGAGGTCGTCGAGCAGGGCCAGGCCCCGGGCGGGGCCGTGGGCGTGGGCGACGGCGACCACGCGGGCGAGCTGAACGGGCGGTGTGGGCGTGAGGCGTTCGAGCCACAGATACAGCATCGCGATCTGGGGCCAGTCGGTGTGACCCGGCCCGGCGGCGGCGTGTACCGCGGCGATCGCCGCGTGGAGTTGATAGGGACCGGCCGGGGCCCGGTTCCAGACACTGTCGATGAGCGTGGTTCCCTCATCGATCATTTCACGGTTCCACCGGCTCGGATCCTGTTCGGCGAGGGGAATGAGTCCGCCCGCGTCGGTACGCGCCGCGCGGCGGGATTCGGTGAGCAGCATCAGGGCGAGCAGGCCGGTCACTTCGGCGTCGCCCGGAAGGGTGGCGTGCAGCATTCTGGTCAGCCGGATGGCTTCGGCGGTGAGGTCCACGCGCGTGAGATCGACGCCGGTGGTGGCGGTGTACCCCTCGTTGAAGATGAGGTAGAGCACGCGCAGGACCGCTGTTGTCCGGCTGTCGCGGTCGGTATCGGTGGGAAGGGTGAACCGGGCGCCCGCCTTGGCGAGTTGTTGTTTGGCGCGGCTGATCCGAGTGCCCATGGTGGCCTCGGACGTGCCGTAGGCGTGCGCGATCTCGGCGGTGGTCAGACCGCCGACCGCGCGGAGGGTCAGTGCCACCTGGGAGGTGTGGCCGAGTGCGGGGTGGCAGCACAGCAGGAGCAGGGTGAGACTGTCGTCGATTCCGTCGCCCTGCACGGCACGCGCGGGTTCGGCCATGGCGAGCTCGGCGGCGCCGGTTTCGAGCTCACGGCGGCGACGAGCCCGGTCGGAGCGCAGCAGATCGACCATTCGCCGGTAGCCGACACGGATGAGCCAACTGCGCGGGTCGTCGGGGACACCTTCGGCCTCCCACCTGCCGGCGGCGACCAGCAACGCTTCCTGCACCGCGTCCTCGGCGATATCGAAGCGCCCGAACCGGCGGACCAGCGCACCGAGGACCTGCGGCGCTTCGGCGCGCAGCAGATCCTCGATCTGCGATGTCACGCGGTGAAGTCCGCGCCCATGATCGGGCGGATCTCGATCGGTTCACCGAGCGCCTCGACGATGCGGGCAGTGATCTCCACGGCCCGTTCATGTCCCGCGACATCGATCACGGCGAAGCTGGCCAGTACCTCCTTCAGTTCCGCGAAAGGCCCGTCGGTCGCCACCACGCCGTCGGCGGTCTTGCGGACGGTCGTACTGACGGCCGGGTGGCCCAGGCCCTCGGTGGAAACCAGCTCGCCGGAAGCGGTCAGCTCCTGTTCCAGCTGCTGATAGGTGGCGAACGCCGCAAGCGCCTCCGCCGAGGGCGTATCGGCGGTCGCGGCGTCCCACCCGGTGGCCGGTGTGTAGCCGAGCAGCAGATATTTCACTGTGTCCTCCGAGGTGGTGGGGGTTGTCGTTACGGTAACCGGTGTCCGGCCGGGGTCCGCTCAGACGGCGCGGCGGCACGTCAGCGCCAGCACAGTGGTCCACGTGAAGGCGACCAGACCGTTGATCGCGATCTGGACACTCATGTATTCGGGTGTTATCGGCACCAGCAGGACGAGCCCGGCCACCGCACTCCCCACGGCGGGTACCACCAGTCGCCGGCGAGCGCACCGCACACACAGCACCAGGGCCGCGATCGCGAGCGCGGTGAAGGCCACGGCAGCGGCGGCCGAGTGCGCGACGCTGTGCCAGGACATCTGGGCCACCGGCCCGTCGGGGGTGCCGGCCGGAAACCCGTTCTCCGGGTCCATGGTGAACACCCCGGCCGCGATGAGCCCGATTCCGAAGATTCCCACCAGAACGGGCAGCGCCCGCCGCCCGGTTCCTTCCGTGAGCGTGCGGCCGATACCAGCGGCCAGGGCCAGTGCGCCCACCCCCGCGGTGACGAAAGTGAGGATCTGGATCCAGCCGAGGTCGCCGGTGGCGAGCTGACTGATCGGGTGCCGGGTGATGTCGAAGCCCTCGCGGGTGAGCATCTGAGTGATCGCCGAGGCGAAGAACACCGGCCCGGCGGCAGCGCCCGCGAGCAGTAGGCCCTCGGTGGCCCGGTAGGGAGCACGGGCGGTGGCGGTGGCGGCCAGGGTAGTGGCTGATCTGGTCATCGGATTCCTTCCTCGGAAATGGTTCGCACCGCTACCTCGGAGCCACCGCGCAGATCTCGACACTCTGATCAGTGATTCAGATCACATATGAATCCGGTCGAAGGCCGCCCGCCGGTTCCGAGGTCACAGTGACCAACCCCCACAGGAGGACGAAATGAACGACACCCCGCAGCAGCCCACCCCCGAACTGAAGGCCCTCGACCGCCTGACCGGCACTTGGAGGGTCAGCGGCGGCGCGGAAGGAACCGTGCGCTACGAATGGATGCCCGGCCGGTTCTTCCTGCTCCAGCACATCGACCTCACCCAGTACGGCGAACCCGTCACCGGTATGGAAGTGATCGGCAACCTGCGCCCGTTCGGCGAACCCACCGGCCCCGATGTGGCTTCCCGGTACTACGACTCGACCGGCAACACCTTCGACTACGTCTACGAACTCACCGGCGACACCCTCACCATCTGGGCCGGCGCCAAAGGCGGCCCCGCCTACTACCGGGGCACCTTCGATGCCGCCGGCACCACTGTCACCGGCGAATGGGTCTACCCCGGCGGCGGTGGCTACTCCTCGACCATGACCCGTCTCTGAGCAATGCCCGTCCCGGGCCACCGGCGGCCATGAGCCGTCGGGCCCGGGCAAGTGGCGCAAGCCATATCGGCCCTCGGTTCGTAACGCCGGACGATGGGCGATCGATGGTCCAGCGACAGTGAAGCAAAGTGGGAGATGGGATTTCGTATGAGAAGGACGACAACAGTCGCCGCACGGACCGTTCTTGCCGCCGCCGTGGTATCGGGTTTCGCCACGGTTGCCGGCGCCGGGGCCGCCCACGCCGCACCGCAGGACTGTGCTGTCACGCGGGACCTGGTCGGCGCGGCGGCGACCTGCCACGACGAAGGACCCCCGGGACGGGAGTACACCCTGATCGTCGAATGTTTCGGCCTACACGGCGTGCCCAATGCGTTTCCGCTCATGGCCGTCGGCCCGTACCAGGGTTCGTGGAGCGGTTCCTTCGGCCCCTCCGGACACGGCACGGCCTCGTGCCTGGGCCCGATGAGCATCGGGACGGCGACGAACGCCTACGTGCGGGTCTATCGGGACTGAAGCACCCCCGCGGCATCCGCCCGCAACCGCACGACTCATTCGAATCCGGCACTCGCACAGTCGCTCTCGTTGCCGCTGCCCCGAGGTTGGGCCCTATCAGGGAGATACTGTGAACCGAACCGCTCTACTCGCCGCCGTGGCGGCCACCCTCGTGTTATCCGTCTCCGCATGTGGCGGTGAAGGCGAATCCGACCCGGAGACGTCGGTGCCGGGCACCGTTGCGGCCACAGCTACCCGGGCCGAAAGCGCGGCCTCCGCAGCGCCGGCCCCGGTACCCGCCGCCGAGGGCGCCGGACCCGTTGCCGCGCCGGCGCCCGAAGCACCGGCCGCCGCACCGGCGCCCGGCCAACCCGCCGCACCCGCACCACCGGCCGCGGCACCGGCGCCCGAACCACCCGCCGCGCCCGAACCACCCGCCGCAGCCGAACCACCGGCCACGGCGCCGGTGACCGATCCCTGTGCCGAGGTGACCCGCGAGTATCTGATCACCACGTTGCGGATGACCGGGATGCCCCGGTATCCCCTGGCCGATCTCCAACAGGCCCGGTGCAGCGGCACCTTCGCCTCGGCGATGTCCTATCCGGAAGGCACTCTCCACCCGGTCATGTATCTCTTCGAGTACTCCGAGCAGGACGGGCACACGCACTGGCGCGTGATCGATGTCGGGGAGGGTCTCGACTGCGTGAACAGGCACGGCGTTCCCGCTGCCGCGGGCCGCGAAATCGGCTGCGCCGCATAGATCGGTCCCACCACCGATCCATGACATGCCGGCGCCGAGGGGGCGGTGCGCCGCGACCCGCGTCACCAGGATTCGACGACGGGATCGGGATGTTCGCCGCGCAGCCATTGTTCGTTGACGCGGCCGGTCCGGGACGGGGAGGCCATCCCGGATATCGAGGCGATCTTGCCGTCCCGAACCTCCAGCACCACCACCCCCGCGACCCCCTGCGCGGTGGCGGCGATCACGGCGGGTGCCCCGTTGACCACGGCGGCGTAGATCGACAGCGGGGCACCGACCAGCCGTCGTTTCGCCGGGGTCGGCACGAATCCCGCGCGGGTGACCGCGGCGATCTTTTCCGGCGTCGGGATCCGGCGCAGCGTCTCGGCGAGACCGGCACCATCGGAGAGCGCGGTGGCGTCGTCGGTCAGCAACGCCACCAACTGTTCGGTGCGCCCCGAGGCGGCCGCGGCGACGAATGCTTCGACGATCCGGCGCGCGGCCGCGCGGTCGATCTCGGCGGTGTCGCGTCCGGCGGCGATCCGGCGGCGGGCGCGGTGGGCGTGCTGCTGGCTCGCCGATTCGGTGATCTCGAGGATTTCGGCGATCTCGGCATGACTGTGCGAGAAGGCTTCCCGCAGCACATACACCGCCCGCTCCACCGGTCCGAGCGTCTCGAGCAACCGCAACACCGCGAATGTCACCGATTCGCGCTGTTCGGCGGTTTCGGCCGGACCCAGCATCGGGTCGCCGTCGAGCAGCGGCTCCGGCAGCCAGGCGCCGGCCGCCCGTTCCCGCCGCGCCTGCGCGGAACGCAACCGGTCCAGCGACAGGTTGGTGACCACCTTGGTCAGCCACGCCTCCGGGGTCTCGATGTACTCCCGGTCGGCCGCCTGCCAGCGCAGGAACGCGTCCTGCACCACATCTTCGGCGTCGGCGGCCGACCCGAGCAGGCGGTACGCCAACGAGGCCAGCCGGGCCCGGCCGGCCTCGAAACGCGCCACGGTGGCGGTGTCCATATGCGTAACCCTAAACCGCCACGACCGCCTGGCCGGTGCGGGCCGACGCGGCGGTCAGACGATGCCTGCGCACCGGCAGACCCCAGGTCGGGTGGGCGAGACTCCAGGGGCCGGTGCCCAGTACGGCCGCCTTGAACCGCGCGGCGGGCCGGCCACGCAGCGACCACGATGTCGACCGCGCGTCCTTGCCGACCGCCTGGACAACAGCGTCCTTGCGGCCGAGGCTGATGTGGTTACCCACATAGAGCAGGGCGGTACGGCCTATCGTCCGTCCGGTCAGGTCACCGATGATCGCGGCCGACGCCTGCATACTGGTGAACCCCGCCGACGCGCACGACATCGGCAGCGGCAGGCCGTTCTCACCGACCACAAAGGCGCTGTCGCCCGCCGCGTAGACCTCCGGATGCGATACCGACCGCATCATCCGGTCGACGGTGATCCGCCCGGTTTCCTCGACGGCGAGCCCGCTCGCGGCGGCCAGCGGATGGGCGCCGAACCCCGCCGCCCACACCGTGGCATCGCCGGTGATCACGGTTCCGTCGGCGGTCACCACACCGGCCGCGTCGACGCGCGTCACGGTCGCGTGCTCGTGCACCGTGATCCCGAACCGATCGAACGCCCCCAGCAGATGCCGCCGCGCCCGCGGGCTCAGCCAACCGCCCAGCTCACCGCTGGTGGCCAGTTCGACCCGCAGGCCGGGCCGGGATTCGGCGAATTCGGTGGCGGCCTCGATCGCGGTCAGGTTCCCGCCCACGACCAGCACCGTCCCGTGCTCGTCCAGTTCGTCCAGTCGCGCTCGCAGCCGCAGCGCCGCGGGCCGGCCCGTCACATGGAAGGCGTGCTCGGCCACCCCCGGGACGCCGTGGTCGGCGACGGTGCTGCCCAGCGCGTAGAGGAGGGTGTCGTATTCGAGCTTCTCGGTCCGTCCGCTGTCCGTCACGGTGACGGTCCGGTCGGTGGCGTCGACCCCGGTGACGTACGCGGTCCGCAGCCGGATCCCGGTCCCGGCGAACATGTCCGCCAGTGCGTAGCGCCGCAACTGCTGACCGGCCGCGAGTTGGTGCAGGCGCAGCCGCTCGACGAAATCGGTTTCGGCGTCGACGACGGTGATCTCCACCTCGCCGGGGTGCAGGCGGCGGGCGAGGTTACCGGCGGCGAAGGCCCCGGCGTATCCGGCTCCGAGAACGATGATGCGGTGCCTCATGACGTTGCTCCTGTCTGTTCGCGTGCACTCTGAACGCTGTTCACGTGCCCTCTGAACTCTTCGCGTGCACTCTGAACGAGATGGCAGCCGAATCCATGACAGGAGCATTATGTGACGTGAGTCACTCGCGAAGGGCCACCGTGGCGTCCAGTTCCACGAGCGCGCCCTGCGGCAGCACCTGGGTGGGCAGGGCGGTCCGGGCATGTCCACCCGCCTCCCCGAACACGGCGCGCAGCAGCCGCGACGCACCGTCGGCCACCGTCGGCTGGTCCACGAAATCCGCCGCACCGGCCACCCAGATGTTCAGCTTCAGCACCCGGGCCACGTTCTCCAGGCCGACCGCGTCGTCGATACGTCCCAGCAGGTTGAGCGCGCAGATCTCGGCGGCGGCGATACCCTCCTCGACGGTCGCGGTCTCCCCCACCCGGCCGCCCAGGATCTCCCCGGACGCGGTCCGCGAGATCTGCCCGGACACCCAGAGCTGATCACCCCATCGGGTGGTCGCCTCGTAGGCGTACCTGGGTGCGCCGAGGCGGGGTAGTTCCAGGTTCGATGCCGCGAGACGGTCTCGGATATCGGACCCGGTGCCGACGGTCGTCGTGGTTTCGGTCATTGTTGCTCCGCTCCGGTAGTTCTGGGGCACGGCTTGGACCGGCGGCGGTGACACGGCCACGCACGGGTCATGTCGCCGCCGCCGGAAAGGCCGGTCGGACACAGATTTTCAGCGCTTGCTGACGATGTAGGTGCGATCCCGGCCGATGTACCAGAGGTCCTCGGTGCCGATGGCGGCGTTCTCGTAGCGCCACGGGATCTCGGCCGCCCCGTACGAACCGACGTGCAGGACATGCTTGTATCCGGGCCGCAGTTCATTGGCGAACGATTCCTGTTTGCCCATGAGGTGCCCGACATTGCGCTTGCGGTATTCGGTATCGAAGTCGATATCGGTGCCGAGCATGCCGATCTCGACCATCCGGTCGAGATGCGGCGCGAGATACCGCAGTGTGCCCTCGTGCACGTCCTCGCACAGCACGCCCGGCGCGAGTTGCCCGATGATGCCCTCCCGCACCACATCGAAGAAGAAGGCGTAGGCCTCCTTCGCCGCGGGAGTACGGGGCAGCGAGCGGGCCATATCGGAGGTGGCGACGACGACCCCGTCCACGACCACCCGGACCCCGGCGTCCAGCTGGATACAGGTGGTCTCGGCGTTGATCGGGAAATCGACCGGCGGTCCGGGGAAGAGCATCCGGTTGGAGGAATGCAGGTTGGTGAAGTACGCCTCGACACCGAACGGGACCTCGTTGGCCGTCCGGAATTCCTCGATCTTGTCGAGATACACCGCGTAGATATCGAGTTCGGTGAACTCGCGACCGGCCTCGAGCCCCGCCTCCGCCCAGGCCAGCGCCTCTTCGATGGCGAACACGCTGGCCCGCGCGGCCACCACCTGGAAGCCGAGATCCTCGTGGTCGCGGATATCGCGCCAGTGCCCGAGATCGTGGGAAACCGGTACCAGCTCGGCATTTTCGCGTTCGAGTTCACGGGCCAGACCGACACTGATCCATTCGTCCTCGACACCCACCCGGAGGCCGGCGGCGAGTTCGCGGACGGCGGCACCCACCGACGGGTAACGACCGTCCCGGACGCCGTCGATACCGGCGGTGTTCTCCGGCGCCAGCACCAGCAGCTTCCCGGATTCGGCGAGCCACAGCGCGACGGCGCCCTCCGGCTGCGCGAACCCGGTCACCTCGGTGAAGTTCGGGGGCGCCGCGAGCAGCAGCGCGTCGAGCGAACGGTCGGCGACCAGCGCGCGCAGGGCGGTGTAGCGGGTGTCCTCGGCGGCGGTGAACTCCGCTTCCAGGCCGGTGAGGTGCGCGACGCCCTCGATCACTCGCCGCGCGGTGGCGATACCCGTCGCACGCCATCCGGCGAACCGTGCCCGGACCTCGTCCTGGTCGATCTCGTATGCGATCACCGGCGTGGGCGCCTGGTCGGCGGCGATCAGGTCGACAGCTCCGGCCAGCGCACGATAGTGGCAGTACGCGACGTCGGCCGCCAGATTCACGGTCTCGCCCTCGGCGATTTCCTGAACCAGGGTCGTCAGCGACGGCGAGGCCGGGGTGTCGGCGACGACCCGGGGATCGATCGTCACCCACGGCGCATAGAACTTGATCTTGTCCTTCGGAACCCCGGCCGAGAGCGCGTTGCCCTGCTCCTGCTGGCGGACCAGCAGATACTCCTGCTCGCCGGTCCGCGCGATCAGCGGCGCCACGAGCGGATAGGAGTCGAGGCGGATCGCGGAGAAGAGCAGGCTCTTACGCGCGTCCAGCCCGTAGGTCTGGACTACCTGGCCGGCGTCGGCGGTGATACTCAGCATTTCGTGCCTTCGGTGTCGGGATTCGATACGGGAATCGGTGTCGGAGTCGGGCGTCGGGATATCAGCTGATGCCGGCGATCACTCCGATATGGGATTCGATCTCTGTCGTGTAGTCGGAGAACTGCTTCGAGAACCGGTGTTCCTTGCCCCGGGGCCGCGGCAGGTCGATGGTGATATCGGCGACGATCCGGCCCGGCCGCCCGCCCACGACGACCACCCGGTCGCCGAGCCAGACCGCCTCGGGAATGCTGTGGGTGACGAACAGGACGCTGCATCCCGCGGCCTGCCAGATGCGCTGGATCTCGAAGTTCATCGAATCGCGGGTCATCGCGTCGAGCGCGCCGAACGGTTCGTCCATGAGCAGCAGTTCCGGCCGCGACACCAGGGCGCGGCAGATCGCGACCCGCTGCTGCATCCCGCCGCTGAGCTCGTAGGAGTACCGCTTGGCGCGGTCGCCGAGCCCGACCATCTCCAGCAGTTCCTGGGCGTAGCGGCGCGAATCCTCGGTCCGGGTGCCCCGGAACTCCAGCGGCAGCAGCACATTGTCGATGTTGTTGCGCCACGGCAGCAGGACCGGGCTCTGGAACACCATCGCGATGTCCTCGACCCCGTCGTTGATCGGCCGGCCCTTGACCAGGATCTCGCCCGCGGTGGGCTGCTGGAGCCCGGAGATCGTCTTGAGCAGCGTGGTCTTCCCGCTGCCCGACTGGCCGACGATGGAGACGAACTGTCCCGGCTTCACATGGAAGTCCAGTCCTTCGAGCACTGTGTTGTCGTGACCGTCCCGGGACCGGTAGGTCATTCCGACACCGTTGACCGAGATGGCGTATTCGTTGTTCATGGGGCCCTCCACCGCCTGTTATGGGGCTTGGATCGTTACGGGGCTGCGATTTCCACGCCGCGATGCAGCGGTTCGAGGAAATCGTTGCTGTAGATGTCGTGCGGGGTGAGTCCGCTGTTGGGTTTCAGGCCGAGGAACTGCTGGGCCACGTCGAGTACCTTCCCGACGCCCGCGTCGTCCATGACTCCGAATTCGTCCACCGATTCGTCGGCGTGCCAATTCAGCGAGCATTGTTCGCGGATCGCCAGCGCGATGGTCGGAATCTCGTAGCCGGTGACCTCCCGCTGGAAGTCCTGCGCCGCCTCCTCGGGATGGGCACACGACCAGAGGAAACCCTTCTGCATGGCCCGGTTGAACCGGCGCACCCGGTCGGGGTCGCCGCGGAGCTTGTCGTCGGAGACGACGATCCCGTTGCCGTAGAGGTCGATACCGAGATCGGACCATTTCAGCACCACGGCCTCCCGATCCAGTGCGTCGATGGCGGGTTCGTCGGAGATGTAGAGAGCGAGATTGGCATCCCACTGCCCGGCCATCAGACCCGGAATCTTCGAACCGCTGGAGGCATGGACGAGGTTCACATCCTTGTCGGTGAGCCCCAGCCGGCTCAGCGCCAGCGGCCACATCGCGGTCATCGCGCCGGCGCCCTCGGTGGCCAGCGTGCGGCCCCGCAGATCGTCCCAGTCCTTGATCCCACTGTCCGCGAGACCCACGACCGCGTAGGCGGACCGGGCCTGCAGCAGGTTGATCTGTTTCACCGCGGCGCCCCGGCCCTGGTTGATGACCGTGGTACCGAAGTCCGCGAATCCGGCATCGACCCGGCCGGTCTCGACGGAGGTGACGGTGTTGGTGGAGCCCGACCCCGGCATGATGGTGAGGTCGATACCTTCGGCGGCGAAGAAGCCGCGGTCCACCGCCGCGAAGAACGGCGCGTGTTTGGGCAGGTACCCGACGTCCATCATGAGGGTCATCGAGTTCTCGCCGCCGCCGGTCCCGCAGCCCGGCAGCGCCACCGCCAATACCAGCGCCCCGATGATCGCGGCCAGTCTGCGCTTGGGTGTGCGCATCCGAATCTCCGATCCCGTGCTCATTTCGCGTGGTTCTTCCACGGAATCAATTTGCGTCCCGCCAGATCGACCAGGAAGAACAGTGCCAGCGCGATGGCGGCCAGCACGATGAACGCCGCGAACATCGACGGCAGGTCGACCTGGCTGTTGGCGAGGAGGATGACATAGCCCAGGCCCTTGGACCCGGCGATGAATTCACCGACCACCGCGCCGCCGACGGCGAGAGAGATGGAGATCTTCGCGCCGGAGAAGATCGCGGGAAGCGCGTAGATCATCTCGATCTTCGACATCTTCTTCCACTGCGACGCCCGGTTGATCCGCGCGAGCTCCTGCAGTTCGTGCGGTACCGAGCTCAGGCCGTCATAGGTGTTGATCACCAAGGGGAAGAACGCGATCGCCATGGCGACGAACGCCTTGGACTCGAATCCGAATCCGAACCACACGATGAACAGCGGCGCCAGCGCGACCTTGGGGATCGTGTCGATGGCGACGAGCGCGGGATACAGGAAGCTGCGGATCGTCGGCGAATAGTGCAGCGTCGCCCCGCACAGCACACCGAGTGCGGTACCCAGCGCGAATCCGGCCAGGGCTTCCTGCAGGGTGACGAAGGTGTTGGTCGCGAAGTACTCGGGCCGCGCGAACAGCTCCTGGAACGCCGAGATCGGGCCCACCAGCAGAAATTCCGGCGGATCGAAAAGCACCACCAGCAGTTGCCAGACGGCGAACAGGCCGACGATCCCGGCGACCGCTTTCGCGCCGGTCACCAGCGAATCGCGATTCAGCATTTTCGGGCGGGACGGCGCCTGGGTGCGGACTCCCGGCTCGGCGGAATACGGACGCGGCGGGTCCGAGGTGATTTCGGGCGAGGCCATGGTGGTGACTCCGATCAACAGGTGCGCGATGCGCGGACAGCGCCTGGGCGAAAGCAGGCGACCGGTGAATACGGGCTGAGGACAGCGCACGGCGTGACGCGGCCCGGGAACTCACGCAGCGTGCGCCGATGAGCCGTATGTGGTGGTGGAAGTGTCATGAAAACCTCGGGATCGGAAAGAGCGGCCGGGCGCAGGTGGGCGCCGCCCGGGCGACGGTCAGTCGGCGGGCAGCGCGTCGCGTCCGGGTTCACCGTCGACCCGCCGCCACACACCGAGCGGATTGTCGTCACGCACCTCGGCGGGCAGCAGCGCGGACGGTACGTCCTGGTAGGCGACCGGTCGCAGGAAACGCTCGATCGCGAGGGTCCCGACCGACGTCGTGCGCGCATCGGTGGTCGCGGGGAACGGCCCGCCGTGCACCATCGCGTGCCCGACCTCGACACCGGTGGGCCAGCCGCCGAACAGGATGCGCCCGGCCCGCTCCTCCAGCAGCGGCAGCAGCGCCGCGGCCAGCGGATGGTCGGCGTCCGCGGCGTGCACGGTCGCGGTGAGCTGGCCTTCCAGCATCCCCACGGCCGCGGTGAGCTCGGCGGTATCCGCGCAGCGGACCAGCAGCGAGGTCGCGCCGAACACCTCCGCCTGCAACTCCGGTTCCGCGAGGAACCGCGACCCGTCGACGGTCAGCAACCGCGCCGCCGCGGCGGCCGCGCCGTCGGGCCGCGCGCCGCAGGCCACCTGGCCGACACCGTCACGGGCGGCCAGCGCCGTACCCGCGGCGTCGTAATGTCCGGCGATATCGGTGGTGAGCATGACTGCACCCGCGTTCGCGGCGACCGCACCGGCCGCCGCGTCGACGAACGCGTCCAGGCCCGGACCCTCGACGGCGAGCACCAGCCCGGGGTTGGTGCAGAACTGGCCCGCGCCCAGAGTCAGCGATCCGGCGAACCCGGCACCGAGTTCGGCGCCGCGCTCCGCCAGCGCCGCGGGCAGCAGCAGCACCGGATTGATACTGCTCATCTCCGCGTACACCGGGATCGGCACCGGCCGCGCCGCGGCGACGGCCGCCAGTGCCAGCCCACCGCGCCGGGAGCCGGTGAACCCGACCGCGCGAATCCGCGGATCGGCGGCCAGCCGCGTGCCGATATCGTTCCCGATGCCCACGAGCTGCGAAAACGTTCCCGCCGGCATACCGGTATCGGCCACCGCGTCCGCGATCGCCCGAGCCACCAGTTCCGCGGTACCCAGATGCGCCGGATGCGCTTTGACGATCACCGGGCAGCCCGCGGCCAGCGCCGAGGCGGTATCGCCGCCCGCGGTGGAAAAGGCCAAGGGGAAGTTGCTCGCCCCGAACACCACGACCGGCCCCAGCGCGACCCGGCGCTGCCGGATATCGGCCCGCGGGGTGGCACCGGACCGGCCGGGGTCGATCCGGGCGCCCTGCCAGGTCCCCGCCCGCAGTTCGGCGGCGAACAACCGCAGCTGACCGCTGGTACGGCCGACCTCACCGGTGAGGCGCGCGACCGGCAGCGCGGTCTCCAGATGAGCGCGTTCGACCAGTAGATCCCGGCGGTCATCGAGCAGTTCGGCGATCCGCTCGAGGAACCCGGCCCGCTGTTCGGCGGTCGTCGAACGGAACGACGCGAACGCCTCCTCGGCCAGTTCGCAGGCCCGGTCGATCTGCTCGACCGAAGCCGCCCGGTAGGCCGGCTCGAGCGGCGCGCCGGTACGGGGATCGGCGGAGCGCACCTCCTCGCCGACGCCCGCTACGGGCTCGGCTCCGAGGACCAGGGCTCCTGCCGGATGGGTCGTCGAGCGATCGGACACGGGGGTCTCCTTCTGCATTATCGTGGCGATATATCGGGCCGGGCTCAGCGGGTGACGGAGCGCGACTTCTCGACCACGTCCGACAACATTGTCATCTCGGCCTCGTCCAGGTCCGTCAGCGGTGGGCGCACCGGACCGGCATCGTGGCCGGTCAGCCGCATTCCGGCCTTCACGACGCTGACCGCGTAGCCGGCCTTGCGATCGCGGATCGCGGTGTAGGGCAGCACGATTTCATCGAGCAGGCGGCGCACGGTGGCCCGGTCCCCGGCCCGCACGGCACCGTAGAAGGTGAGGGCGAACTCGGGCAGGAAGTTGAAGATCGCCGAGCTGTAGGTCGTGACCCCCAGCTCCAGATACGGCAGCGCGAACGTCTCCGCCGTGGGCAGCCCGCCGATGTAGACGAAGCGGTCGCCGAGGCGGGAGTGGATCCGGGTGATCGACTCCAGGTCGCCGATACCGTCCTTGTATCCGATCAGGTTGGGGCAGGTGTCCGCGAGTTCGGCCAGGATGCCCGGGGTGTAGACCGCGTTGGCCCGCGCGTAGACCACCACGCTCAGCGACGTGGCCGCGCAGACCGCGCGCACATGGTCGCGCAGACCACCCGGCGAGGCCTCGGTGAGGTAGGGCGGGAACAGCAGCAGGCCGTCGGCTCCCGCCGCCTCGGCGTCGCGCGCCATCTCCACCGCCTGCGCGGTGCCGTATCCGGCCGGCGCGAGAATCGGGGTGCCCTTCGGCGCGCTCTCGACGGCGGCACGCACCACCCGGCCCACCTCCTTCGGGGTCAGCGAGAAGAACTCACCCGTGCCGCCCGCGGCGAACAGGCCCGCGACCTCGTATTTGCCGAGGCGGATGATGTTCTCCCGGTAGGCGGGCTCGTCGAACTCCAGATCCCCGGTGAAGTGGGTGACCGGGAACGACAGCAGACCGGAGCCGAGCTGCCGAGCGAGTTCGGTCGGGGTGAAGGCGGGCATCGGGTTCTCCTCCTGCGGGGTGGCAACTGTGCGTTTGTGACTGCGACCACCGTAAGAATCGGGAGTGATACCTGTCCAACACTGTTTCTGCATCTACCGATACCTATTATGAATCGGTGTTTACGTTGAACCAGCTGGAGAGCTTCGTCGCCGTCGCCGAGACCCTGCACTACGGACGGGCCGCGGAACGTCTCTCGATCAGCCAGCCGCCGCTGTCCCGGCGGATCCAGCTACTCGAGCGCGAACTGCGGGTCGAGTTGTTCGATCGCACCGGGCGCGCGGTCCGGCTCACCACCGCCGGGCAGGCCTTCCTCGGCGACGCCCGGAGAATCCTGGGATTGTCGGAGCAGGCGGCGCTCACGGTGCGGCGCGTACCCGAAGGTGAAATCGGCACGGTATCAATGGGTTTCACGGCGTCGTCGGCGCATTCCGTCCTCGACGCCTTCGTCGCCGCCGCCCGCACCCGGCTCCCCGGTGTCGACCTGGTGCTGCGGGAGCGGGTGTCGGGTACCCAGCTCGAGGAGCTGCGCGCCGGGGAACTCGATCTGGTCCTGGTACGACCGCCGGTGCGCGGTAGCGAACTCTCGCACCATCCGCTGCACCGCGAGCCCCTACTGGCCGCCATCCCCACCGGGCACCCGCTGGCGACCCGGGAGTCGATCCCCCATGTCCGGGATTTCGACGACGAACCGTTCGTCATGTACTCGCCCGCGGAGGCGCGCTACTTCTACGAGGTACTCGTCGGCGTCTTCCGGGGCGCCGGGATCGCGCCCCGGTACGTGCAGCATCTGAGTCAGGTGCACACCATCCTGGCCCTGGTCCGCGCGGGACTGGGGCTCGCGCTGGTGCCACGTGCCGCCGAGGCGTTCGGGCTGGACGGCGTGGTGCTGCGCCCGGTGGAGGGTATCGAGGGCGAGCCGGTCGAGCTGGTCGCCGCATGGCGGGCCGATGACGACAACCCGGCCCTGCATGCCGTGCGCGATCTGGTGGTGGAGGTGGCCGCCGGCATCCGGCATCACGAATCTCCGCCCAGGGACGGATGTACCGCCGACCACCCACTTCTAGGCTCATCGAGATGACGCACACCGAAGGTTCGCTGCCGCACTACTTTCCGAAATGGGCGGATCGCCTCGGCGACCGATACCTCAACCCCCTCATGCGGCGCCTCGCGCCGTCCCTGCCCGGCTTCGCGGTGGTCGAGCACATCGGCCGGAAATCCGGCACCCGCTACCGAACCCCCGTCAGCCTCTTCCACAGAAACAGGGTGATGGCAGTCGTACTGCTGCACGGCGAGACCGACTGGGCGAGAAATATCGTCGCCGCGGGGCAGGCCCGCGTCCACTACCGCGGCAAGACCGTCACCGTCCGCAATCCCCGGGTCGTACCACCCCGCGAAGCCACCGCCGAGACGCCACGCCTCGCGCGTATCGGCAACCGAATCGCGGGGACCATCGTCTTCGACGTGGAATAGCAGCCTCGCGGCGGGTGCCACAGATCGCGAAGTCAGTGCGTGAGCACGACCTTCACAATCACCACCGCCGCCGCGCCCACCGTGAGCAGTACCGCCGACAGCACCGACGCCCGGGTCGGCGGTTCACCCTTCAGCCGCCGGATCACGAACACGATCCCCCCGATCCGCAACAGCACCGCCACCTCCGCGAACACCTGCGCGGTCCGCGGGTCCAGCCACCCCGGCAGCCCGGTCGCCAGGATCACGCACGGAAGCACCGCGGAACTGAGGATCGGCACCGAATTGCGCAGTGCCCGCCACCTGTCCGCGACCGTGAGCGTCCGGCCTTCTCGCACACTGTCCCCCACCGCCTCGGCGAAACTGTGCGCCACGAACGTCGACGCCGCCGTTCCCAGCACCACCAGGATCCCGACATGTTTCTCCGAGGTCACCACCGGCACCAGCGCGGTGAGCACCAGGACATTGCCGTAGATATAGGCACTGATCCGGCTCGCCGCATTACCGCGATCCAGTGGTGTGCGTCGCGAGAACAGCGGACGATGCAGCAGCGCGTACGGGTCGGCGTCCATCGGCCCCTTCCATCGGTCGGGCAGCCCCGCCGGATCCGGCCGGCCACCGCTGTAACCCAGGCGATCGGGCACGATCGGGGCCCAGGCGATCGGGCACGATCGGCTCGATTCTGCACCACGAACCCGCACCCGCGGTCACACCGCGCCCGGCGAATAACAGAGGACTGCGGTCGGGGACGATGAGCCCGGCAGACAGGCAATTCGCCGACGATCTCCGATCGGCCATCGCCAAACTGCGCAACTACTCGGGCACCGTTTTCCGCGGCGCCCACCTCTCCGACGACGCGCTCGCGCGCTACAAGCCGGGCAGCATCGTCACCGAAGCCGCGTTCACCAGCACCAGCCGCAGCAAGAGCCGGGCCTTCGGAGGAAATACACATTTCAAGATCCGGTCGAGTACCGGGAAACGGCTGGGCGGATACTCGGCGAAACCACATGAGAAGGAAGTGCTGTTCCCACCCGGCACCGGATTCGAGGTCGTCAAGGTGAAGTACAACCAGCACTGGCGCCGGACCGATATCACGATGGTCGAACGCCCGAACTGACGCACCGATCCCCGCCCGCAAGAAACTAGAACGCGTTACAGTTGCCACAGCCGGTTCCCAACACCCGGTCCCTCTCCGAGGGAAGGATGAATCACCATGGCCAAGCGTGCGCCCAGTAACGAAGCCGAGTACGTCGTCGTCGGATCCGGCAGCTCCGGAGCGATCGTCGCGGGACGGCTCGCCCGGTCGGGCGCGACCGTGATCCTGCTCGAGGCCGGTAAGTCCGACGACAAGGGCATGCACGGGTACTTCACCAAGAAGCCCGGCATGATCGGCCCGATGCACGCCGAGCCCAAGCTCGAGAAGTTCTTCGACTGGGGCTACCGCTCGGTGCCGCAACCGGGTCTGGACGGGCGCCGCATGCCGGCGCCGCGAGGCAAGGTCGGCGGCGGCTCCTCCTCGGTCAACGGCATGGTCTACGTCCGCGGTAACCGCGCCAACTACGACTCCTGGGCCGCCGAGGGCAACACCGGCTGGTCGGCCGACGAGGTCAACGAGGCGTTCAAGCGTTACGAGGACTTCGAGGACGGTGCGAACGAGTTCCGCGGCGCCGGCGGGCCGATCAAGATCACCCGCAACAAGAGGCCGCAGGAAGCGACCCTGCAGTTCATCCAGGCCACCGCCGAAACCCTCGGCGTCAAGATCCTCGACGACTACAACGCCGCCGAGCAGGAGGGTATCGCCCGGATGCAGCAGAACGCTGCCGACGGCCTGCGCTACTCCTCCACGCGGGGTTACGTGCACCACCTCGCCCCGGACACCCTGGAGTTCCAGACCGAGGTCCACGTGACCAGGGTGGTCATCGAGAACGGCCGCGCGACCGGTGTCGAGGTGATCGACCGGGGCAGGAAGGGCGGCACCCGGCGCTTCGTCGCCGCGGGCAAGGAGGTCATCCTTTCCGCCGGCTTCATCAACAGCCCGCAGTTGCTGATGCTCTCCGGTATCGGGCCCGCCGGCCATCTCGGCGCGCTCGGCATCGAGACCATCGCGGACCTGCCGGTCGGGGACAACTTGCAGGACCACCTCTTCCACCCCCTGTCCTTCCACATCCCCGGCGTCGCCTACCGCGGCAACGCGTGGACCTTCGCCAAGGGCGTCGCCCGCGACGTCTTCCGCGGCGGCTCGTTCCTGGACAACTCGGTCTTCGAATCGGTCGGCTTCGTGCGCAGCAGCCTGGCCACCGACGTCCCGGACATCGAGTTGCACGCCCTGCCGTGGACCTACCCGAGCCCCAACCAGGACGAGCCGATCCGGCACACGCCCGACCCGCGTCCGGGGCTGACGGTCTTTTCCACGATGATCTATCCCAGGAGCCGCGGCACGATCCGGCTCGCCTCGGCCGACCCGGCGGCCGCGCCGCTGATCGACTACGGGTATCTCACCGATCCGAACGACGTCGAGGTGCTCGCGCAGGGCACCGAGATGATCCGCGAGATCATGGCGTCGCCGATCTTCGGGGGCGGTGTGCAGGCCGAGATCCACCCCGGCCCCTCGATCCCGAACGGTAAGGAGCTCCGGAACGCCTTGAAGGAGCGATCGACTTCGGTCTACCACGGTGTCGGCACCTGCCGGATGGGAGTGGACGAGCGTGCCGTCGTCGACCCCGAGCTGAAGGTGCGCGGCATCGAGGGGCTGCGCGTCGTCGATGCCTCGATCATGCCGAGCATCACCGGCGGCAACACCAACGCGCCGTGCTTCATGATCGGCGAGAAGGCCGCGGAGATCATCCTCGGCGGCGCGAACCGGTGAACGGCGACCGCATTCGAGCCGGATCGAATGCGCCGGCCTCCGCGTCTCCGGCATGAGGATTCGCACAGTGGCGCACCGGCACTGAACGGCCCGATACCCCGCGGCCCGCACCGATCCGGTGCGGGCCGCTGTCGTATTCGCCGGATACGCGGAACCGACCCGGCTCGCGGCGCGTCGGTCTATTTGTGAGGATTGGCAGCGCTATGACACGACGACAACGGGGGATGTATGCCTGACTCTGTTCCGGTTTCCACGGATGCGAAGGCAATGGCCGATGCGGGCACCTTCCTGTCGGAGGTTGCCGACACACTCGGCAACGGGTTCATTCGCATGGATGCCGAGATAGACGGGATGGCCGGCTACTGGTCGGGCCCGGCCGCGGCCAGTTTCACCGACGGATGGCGGGAAGCCAGCGCCGGCGCGGTGCAACTGCTGTCGTCGCTGGAGGGAATGGCCGAACTGCTCGGTGTGCAGTCCGGCGAGTTCGCCGAGGTCGACGAGTCGCTGCGTGACGAGCTGGCCGCCAACGAACCACGACCGAGCTCGCTCAACATCTGATACGCGAATCAAGAGGTACACGCCCCATGTCACATCACCGTGTGGACACCGACGCGCTGGATGCGCTCAACGCCCAGTTGCGAGGCCTGCTCGGGTTCACCGAGGACAAGCTGGTCCAGCTGCAGGAACGGATGAACGCGCTGCACAACGGGGACGGCACGGCGGGGCCGTGGACCGGCGAAACCGCCGAGGCCGCCCGCACCGCCATGGACACCTGGAACGCCGGCGCCCAGAAAATGCGGGACGGGCTGGCCACCATGGAGGCCGCGAGCAAAGCCGCCCACGACTCCTACACCACCACCTGTGCGGTGATCCTGGCCCGCCTCGATCGCGGCCCGGCTCCCGCGGGCAGCACGCAGTGACGCTGCTCGACGTCGATACGGACGTCTACCAGCAAGCCTCGACCGCACTGCTGAAAGCGGCCGACGACTACTATCTCGCGGTCGACAAACACTGGTCGAAACTGGCCGATTCCGGCGAATCCATGTGCGGCTCCTACGAGGAGGCCCGAACCTGGGCGGCCGCCTACGACAGCAAAGCCGGCGACCTGCTGGTACAGGTCAAGGCGATAGCCAACAACGTCAACGGCTACGGCAACGTCCTGCGTGAACTGGGCTATCTGCATGCCCTCGGCGACCACAACGCCGATATGAATCCCGGCCCACCGCCCACCGAACCGGCGTATCCGGGGCTGGCGTTCGGGGCGGGCTGCCGGCCGCCGCTGCCCTCGTCCGGCGGGCCCGGGGAGGGCCTGATCGAGGACGGCATCGGGCTACTCGACGAAATCGGCATCACCGTCCCCGACGGCGACACGGACAAACTGTGGACGGTCGCGGCGATCTGGCGCGAGATCGCCGCCGAACCCGCCGTGTCCGGGCTCGCGGCCGAAATCGACCGCGTGGCGGCCATGTTCGCGCCGATCACCGCGCCCGAACTCGACCATATCGACGACGACCTGAAAGCCCTGTCGGCCGCGGCCACCGAAACGTCGGCCGGATTCG
The DNA here is from genome assembly GCF_040638875.1 of Nocardia sp. NPDC024068. Classification (NCBI taxonomy): domain Bacteria; kingdom Bacillati; phylum Actinomycetota; class Actinomycetes; order Mycobacteriales; family Nocardiaceae; genus Nocardia; species Nocardia sp. NPDC024068. Next base: position 49,058 of record NZ_JBEZYU010000004.1, read on the forward strand.
GCGCGATGGCCACCACCACCGGTGAACACCACGACGAACTGGTCCAGATGCGGAAGGACATCGAGGGCTTCCTGATCCAGTTCGCCATCGACGCCGCTGTCGAGGCAGCGGTCGGGGCCGCGGTCACCATCGCCGCGAGCCTGGTCACCTTCGGCGCCGCGGGCGTGGTCGCCGCCGGTGTCACCGCCTCCCGGCTGGCCGCCCTGTGTGCGAAGTACGGCCCGAAGATCAAACCGCTGATCGCCCTGTTCAAGCTGCGCGGGCTGGGTCGCGGGATGAAAGACCTTCCGGACTGGTCCACCCACAAACAGCGGATGGACCAGATCTGGCAGATGATCAACAAGAAGGCGCCGGGCGGGTACCGGCCCACCGGAACGAACTGGTCACTGACCCCCGAAGACGTCAAGGCTCTGCAACTGGGGCAGATGAAGACCCGCCCTGACGGCACGACGCTGAACGAACTGCTCTACCGCGGAGAACGATTGACCCCGGAGGAACAGCAGCAGGCCAACGCGCTCAACCAGGCGTTGGCCAAGATCGCCCCGCACGAGGGTCCGGTGGTGCGCCACATCACCTTGTCCCCGGAAGAGCTGGCCCGCTACGAGCCGGGCAGTCCGGTCACCGAAAACGGGTTCATGTCCACCTCGATGAAACCCGACGGCACCAACAAGGCGTTCGCCGACGGACAGAATGTCGAGTTCCAGATCGTGAGCAAGACCGGCAAGCCGGTCGGGGAACACTCCGGACTCGACGACGAAGTTCTGTTCGGGTCCGGGACACCGTTCATGGTGCACAACAAGATCATCGGCCCGGACGGCAGAGTCATCATTCAAATGACCGAAATCTAGGGTGGTTCCATTGTTCGAACGACTTATCGGCCGCATCAAGAAGGGACGCACACCGATGTCCGGCGCCGAGGATTACCTCAACAGCAACGAATACGCTCGTAACCAGGCCATATTCGACCAGTTCAACGCCGATAAGCGCAACCGCCGCGCCGCATACGACGCAGACCCGAACCACGCCACGATCGACGATATCGACCCCGAAACGCTGCAGAAGCTCCAGGCCCGCGCCCGGGAAATGCTGACCCCCGAAACCACCGGCTGGCGCCAAGATGCGGACCACTGGTACAACGGCGCCGGCGATATCGTCTACACGCGGGGCCCGGACGGCTGGTACGACAACGCGGGTACTCGAGTCTATGACCTGGTGTACAACCGGGTTACCCGAGAGGGAGGCCCGCAATAACCCTCCGCGGGACACCGGCGCGGAGTGGTCGAGTCGATCTCACAGCGTGAGCCGCCTGAGATCGCTTCCCGCGTCTGCGGTGCGAGCCGAACTGCCAACGCGCCGGCCGTTCTCCTGAAATCGCCCACGCTGCCCGGCTACTCCGCGCCGCGACTGGTGAAGTCGAAGGATCCGCCGTCGATACCCCAGGAGATGACCCGTTCGGGGTGAATGCGGATGACCGCGCGTTCCTGGGGCGGGAACGGCGGCTCCTCGTCGTCGAGCGCCACGGCTGTGCCGCGTACCTCGATGCCGCGAATCACATAGGGCTCCAGGGAAACCTGCTGGTCGATGACGAACGACACCCGGCTGCCCGCCTCGACATTGCGGTACTTCCGGCTGCCACGCATCCGCATGCCCCCGATGTCGATCGTGCCGTCGGCATTCACCCGGTAGCCGGTCGGGTTGTTCTGCACCACACCGTCGGGCGACACCGTGGCCAGCCGCCCGATTCCGGCCGCCGCGAGGAACTGCTGTTCATTGCTGGTGAAGGTCATGTCGATTACTCCTCGGTGGATTCGATATCAGGTGCGCCCGGCGATCAGCCGGAAGTCATGGGTACGGAAAGCGCGGCTTCCGAACCTCCGGCTTCCCTCGTTTCTAGCGTCGCTAGATACTGGAGCAACAGTAACACTTGCCTCGCTATCTTGTCTAGCGTTGCTAGACTCCTGATCGCGGCCACAGGATCGTGTTCGAATCAGCAAGCCGCACATGCCGGATACAGCTGGGTGGACTGCGCCCGAGCAGTCGCCGGCCCGAGGGCAAGCCCACCCGAAACCCCGACGGTGCGCATACCCTCGGAGCAAGTTCTACGACAGGAGCCTCCCGATGGCGGAGCGACGTTATCTGCATCTGAACCTGGTGGCCAACGACCTCAACCTGCACCAGGGCGCCTATCGATACGAACGAGCCCACGGCGTTCCCGAGCGCAGCACGTTCGAGCGTCTGCTGGAATACGGCGCATTCGGCGACGAGGGCCTGTTCACCGCTTTGTTCGTCGGCGACATCCCCGGCATGCAGGGCTCCCCCGCCTTCGACGGCGGACCGGCGGAACCCATCACCGCCCTGACCGCGATCTCCCAGCACACCAAGCATGTCGGCCTCATCGCGACAGCGTCGACAACGTTCTACGACCCCTACAACCTGGCCCGCCTGCTGGCCTCGCTCGACCAGGCCTCCGACGGCCGCGCCGGATACAACGCGGTCACCTCGGTGATCGACCGGTTCGCCCAGAACTACAGCCTGCAAGAGCACCTTTCCCGCGAAGCGCGCTATCACCGCGCCGACGAGTTCCTCCAGGTCCTGCGAGCACTGTGGGACAACCGATCCGCGCGTCCCGATCCCGACGGCCGCACCCGCTTCTACGCCGAACCGATCAACCACCACGGACCGCTGTTCAACGTCGCCGGACCTCTCAACATCGCCCCCAGCCGACAGCAACGCCCGCTCATTGCGCAGGCCGGCGGCTCGGGACCCGGCATCAAGGTCGCCGCAAAACACGCCGAGATGGTGTTCACCAACTCCTCCACCCGCGCGAGCGCCGCCACCTACCGCCAGACCCTGGACAAAGCCCTCATCGACGAAGGCCGGCCCCCGGGCACCGTCCCCGCCATCCCCGGGCTGATCCCCTACCTCGGCCGCACCACCGAAGAGGCCGAGGAGAAACTCCGAGAACTCGACAGCTACGTCGACTGGGCACCCCTCGCACCAGCCGCACTGGGGCAGTTCGGCATCGAACTACCACTGGGCGATATCGACGACCCGTTCCCCACCCACCTGCTCCCCCGCCCGGAAGACGTCGAGCAGACGATCAAGAGCACCTTCGGCAATTACGTCGGCCTCTACAACTGGGCCCAGGAACACCCGGGCGTCACCGTGCGCGATGTCGTCGCCCAGGCGGTCGGCCGGGGCGGCGCGACCCACCGCAAATTCGTGGGCACCTACGACGACTTGGTCGCAGATTTCGCGACCTGGCACGAGGACGGCAACGTCGGCGGCTTCAACCTGATGTTCTCCGCAGGTTCGACAGCCATCCGAGAATTCATCGACGAGGTGGTCCCCCGCCTCATCGACCGCGGCATCTACCGCAGCACCCCCACCGACCTCCCCCTACGCCAACGCTTCTGAGCCCGTTACTTTGCGTGGGCCGGAACCCAGCGTTCCTCGGGATGGCGGGCTGCCCAGACTTCGTAGCGTGTAGGTCGTCGGCCCCATCCGCATGAATTGGACGCCGGTGTTCGGCAGCATCGGGCGGCAAATGTCAGACTCGGCGAGTGCCTACATCGACCGGAGTAACCGTCGTCGCGCACCGAGGACTCGTGCCCGGCCTCCCGGAGAACACACTGGCAGCCTTCCACGGCGCGATCGCACTCGACGTCGACGCGATCGAGATCGACCTCCGAGTCACTGCCGACGGGCATCTCGTCGTAATGCACGACGACACGGTGGATCGGACCACCAACGGTCACGGCCGAGTCGCCGACCTGACATCGGCCGAGATCAAGGCTCTCGACGCAGGCTCGCTCGCCGGTTCGGCCTTCAGCGCAGAGCGGGTGCCGACCTACCGCGAAGTACTCGAGGCGCTGCGAGGACATCGGACGCAGCTGCTGCTCGATATCAAGGACTGCCCACCGGAAGCCAAGCAGGAAATCGTCGCGCTGACCGATCATTACGATGCCTCGCACAGGGTGATCCTCGGTCCGCGCACGGTCGACGACCTGCACGAATTCAAACGGCTCGATCCGCGCCTGCGCACGTTGGCGCTCGTCCCGGGACGAACCGACCTCCCGCCGGACCCATCGGATATCGCGGCGTTCATCGACGCCGGTGTCAACCTCGTCCGTCTCTGGCCGGCCTGGCTGCTGACCGACCACCACACCGGCGCTCAGCTCGTCGAAAACATCATCGCGCGCGGAGTGCCGGTATGGACCTGCGCGGACACCCTCCTCGGCGACATCAGCGCCGACACCCCCGAACACGATCTCCGGCGACTCATCGACATCGGCGTGACAGGCATACTCACCGACCTGCCGGAACTGCTACTGGACATCCTGCGCTGATGCCGAACCTCCAAGAAGGTGCGGCATCAACGCTCTTCGAGGCCGTCGTGCTGTTCTCGACTGTCGGCGGTCTGGCGGGCTTTCGATTCCGGCCACGCCAGCGCCCACACCAGCACCGCCGACGGCACGCCGATCGCGACGATGTACCCCAGCACGATCACTGTCCGGGCCTCACCAGTGACCATCGCGCGAAAGACAAGCGGGGCAGCACCGTCTCCACATCGGCGACGTCCATAACCCTGTTCAACTCGATCGGGCCGAGATGGTGCGGACCGGGCATGACCACCGCGTCCACGTCGGCAGCGCGAACCTGATCGAACAGCGGGAGCACCGACGATAGATCGGGCCAGACCACCAGATAGCCGAGATGACGCGCCAAGCGCTGAACCTGCGCCCGGTCCCAAGCCAGAGCCGTGCTGGCATCCAGATCCACATATCCAAGTGCGGTCGGCCGGTATCGCATCAGGTTTTCCCCTGTCCCTGTCCCCTGCGTTTTCGTTGGCTTGCACCCGCCGCCGAGGCATACGCACCCGGCGGCGGGCGCGGTTGGGAACCTTGACAGCTCAACCGCCGCAACCTGTTCCTCTGTGGAACAGTGGAGGTATGAGCCATTTCCAGCCAGAGGACGACCGCTACGTCGGCCGTCAGGTGCGCACCATCCGCGCCCGGCGCGGAATCTCACAACAAGTCCTTGCCGACCGCGCCGGGCTATCCCGCAGTGCCATCGCGAAATTCGAGACCGGGCTACGGCCGATCGACTCCCGTAGGACCTTGCTCGCGCTGGCATCCGCGCTCGGAGTAACCATCGGAGATCTGACCGGCAGCCAAGAACAGGAGAAACTGGACCCGGCCACGGCCGGTTTCCACGCGGCTGTTCCGGATATCGAGACCGTGCTGTGGGCGCGAGGCAATGTCACCGACACTCGCCCGCCGCGTCCGCTCGATGAACTGGCCAGGCTCACGCACACAGTCACCAAGCTGCGTAACGACTGTGATTACGCCGCCATCGGCCCGATGCTCGCGCCGATGCTCACCGACGCATACCGGCACGTTCACGAGGCGGACAGCAGCAACGCCGAGCGGGCCTATGACGTTTTCGGCACCGTGGCCTACGGCGTGGCCTCGGCGTTGCGAGCACGCGGATATCACGCGCTCGCCTGGAGCGCCGCCGAAGAAGCCGACCGCGCCGCACGTCGAATCGCCGCTCCGGCCCAACTCGCCGCAGCTGCCTTCAGCCAGGGACAGATCATGTTGTCCCGCCCCGGCGCACTGCCCGCCGCATTGGCGACCACAATGGGAACGGCCGATCGGATCGCGGCCGACGTCCGTACGGCGGGCGAGATCGAAACCTATGGAATGCTCCACCTGCAAGCGTCCATGGTGGCCGCCACCATGGGCAGCGACCCTGAACCGCACCTTGCCGAGGCGGCCGAGCAAGCGGGCCGTCTCACCGAAGCCCGCCCGAATACTTCCGAGGCACGCAACGAGTCGTTCGGCCCGGCCAATGTCACGCTCTGGCGGATGTCGGCGGCAATCGAACGACGCGAGCCGGGCCAGGTGCTCGAACTCGCCCCGGGCCTCGACCCATCCGAACTGCCCAACGAGGGTCGGCGGGCTCAGTACTTCGTCGAAATCGGCCGAGCGCACGCGATGCAGCGAAATCACAGAGACGCGTTGTACGCGCTACTGCGGGCCGAGCACGCGGCCCCACAGCACGTTCGCACGTTGACGCCGGTCCGCGAACTGGTCGGGCACATGATGCGCACGGCCCGCCGGAACCTCACGTCCGGCGACCTCGGCAAGCTCGCCCGGCGGGTCGGCGTGGTGCCCACGTAGCCGGGCGGCACGACTCGGCGTCACAAGCCCGACCGGCCGCGCGATCGGCTCGGTGCTTCGCGAGCGGTCCGCTTGGCTTGTCGCGGTCGACCAGATGCGCCGCGAAGGCCGGCGCATCGACGACGAGGTGCTCGCCCACATCTCACCCGCGCACAGCGAGAACATCAACTTCTTCGGCGCGATCGAGGTCGACATCGACGCCGAACTCGCCGCCCTCGGCCCGACCGGCTACCGGCCATTGCGGATCCGCGACACCCTGTTCCAACCACCGGGTCCGGCAATCACTGTTCACCGATCCTTCGCAGCAGACTCACAAGTTGGCGGCGTTCGGCCCCGTTGAGGCCGTTGGTGACCACGGTTTCGGCGTCGCGCCACGCGACCCGCACCGGCTCGACCGCCTGGTGTCCCTGCGCGGACAGACGCAGTCGAATCACCCGCCGGTCGGAGTCGTCGTGGGTCCGCTCCACGAAGCCGGAACGCTCCATACGGCTGATGGTCTTGGCGATCGTGGGCTGCTCGATACCCATGCGCTCCACCAGCTCGGCCTGCGTCGATCCTGGGTTCTCGTGGAGGTCGACCACGATGAGCTCTTGGCCGGGGTGCAGCCCGAGCCGGGCGAGCCGCTGCGTCAGATCGGCCCGGTGTGCACGCGCGGCGAGAGCGAGAGCGTAGCCGATGGGGCCGACGTCGCGAGCGGTGTCGCGGCCTGATCGAGAGGGCATTTCCATAGTCGGCTATTGTACAGTCGGCTATTATATAGTCGGCTATGTAATTCGAACGGAGACGCCGTGGCGCACCTGCTGCACATTGATACCAGTCCCAGAAGGAACTCCTTCTCCCGCGAAGTCTCGGCAGTGTTCGCCGCCGCGTGGCGCACCGGACATCCCGGCGGTGACTACACCTACCGGGATCTGGGTGCCGATCCCGTGCCGCCGGTCGACGAGGCTCGCACCGAGATCGCGATCCAGGCATCCGCAACAGGGGTCCGGAAGCTGGCCGACATGTCCAGTGCGGTGCGAACCCCAGCACAGGAGAGAAGTTGGGCGGTGAGCCGGCCGCTGATCGAGGAATTGCTGGCGGCCGATGTGCTGCTGATCGCGAGCCCGATGTACAACTTCTCACTCCCCTCGACGCTCAAGGCGTGGATCGACCAGATCTCCTTTCCCTGGCTGCCGCTGGCCGGGCGGACTGCCGTCGTGGTCACCGCCCGGGGCGGCTCGTACGCGCCGGGAACACCACGTGCGGCGCACGACTACCAGGAGCCCTACCTGCAGGCCTATTTCGAGACACTCGGGCTCACGGATCTGCATTTCATCCATACGGAACTGACCAACGCACTGCACGTCCCGTTCCTGGCCGAGTTCAAAGACGCTCACCAGACCTCGCGAGCCGCCGCGTTGGAAGCCGCTACCGCACTCGTCACCTCGATCGGCCGACGGCTGCAACTGTCGAGCTGAGCCAACCACTCCTGCAACAACTTTCAATCGGGCGATCGCAAGCCCGCAACAACGGAAATCGGAGAAACATGGAGACAGGACTGAAGGGCCGCGTGGTACTGGTGACCGGAGCCTCCAAAGGCATCGGCGCTGCCACGGCTCGCGCGTTCGGGGCCGAACAAGCCCGGGTGGCGATCACGTACCACACCGACCGCGCGGGCGCGGAGACGGCGGCCTTGTCGGTCGAGGCAGCCGGCGGAGAGGCGATGGTCGTGCCGTTGCGGCTCAGCGATCCCGCCACCGCTACCACAGCGGTGGGAGCAATCAACGAGCGCTGGGGCGATATCGACGCTCTTGTCGCCAACGCGGTCGACTGGGGCGGGGACGCCCCGCCCGACCCCGGCGTCCGGTTCGAGGATGTACCGCTCGACCACTGGAACCGGATGATCGGCGCCAACCTGATCGGCACCGTGGCGGTAATCCGGTCTGTGTTGCCCGGTATGCGCAGGAACAGCTGGGGACGCATCGTGCTGATCTCCTCCAGCGTGGCCGAGGAAGGGATCCCCGGACCCGGCCCGTACGGCACGGCCAAATCGAGCCTGTACGGCTTGTCGCGCAGTCTCGCTTGGGAAGGCGGCCGGGACGGCATTCTCGTCAACGTCGTCGCCCCCGGGTTCACCCTCACCGAAACCAGGGCTGCGTTTCCCGATGCCGTGATCGACAAGCTGGCCGCGGGCACCCCGACCCGGCGACTGTCCGATCCCGACGATGTCGCCCGCCTGATCGTGTTCCTGGGATCTGACGCCAACCGCAACCTCACCGGAGAGGTCCTCCGAGAAGGATCCTCCGCCGCACGCGCCCCACACGCAGGCGGATAGCGCGTCGGGATGGCGGAGGCTTTGCTGGTCAACTCCAGCGGAGGGGGCCAGCTCGAAGTCGCCACGACATCCTGAGCTGTTCCGCTGGCCGAACGGCCAACGGAACACCAGGCGGCGCAGGCCCGCTCCCACCGGGACCCCGTATACCGGAAGCATTTCAATGCTGGATCAAGCCGCCGACCGGAGTGGGCGTGACGTGACCGGTTGCCGGAAGGGTCCGCGCCAGCGCCAGGCCGGTATCGACAAGCGATGCTCGCCGCAGCGAGGCCACCTCGCCGATCGGAGTCCAGGTCGGCTCGACAGTCGCCCCGTTCGGTTCGGCGCGAAGCCGACCGCCGGTGACGCGGACGCGGTAGAAGATCCCGACATTCTGGTGCTCGACTCCCGCCCGAGCAACAGCGGCGGGGATCACTCTCGAATCCACGCCCAGCAGGCGTTCGACAACCCCGTCGTAGCCGGTTTCCTCAGCGAGCTCCCGGGTCACCGCATCGAAGGGATCCTCCGCGTGCTCGACCTCACCGCCTGGAAGTGTCCACGTGGTCTCGCCGTTTCCGGCCACGTGACGAGCGAGCAACACCCGCCCCTGTTCGAGACAGACGGCGTATGCCGCGAATCGGAAACTCATCCACCAAACCCTATTCCCGCCGTCGCCGCCGTCCTGCTTGCCAGGTGAAGTCACCGAGTAGCCAGGGCATGGAATGCGCCCGACGCGATCACGGCCACCTGGTGCGGCGCCCGGGGCCAGGGCGCCGCGGACCAGATGGCCGCTCGATCGATCGCCGCCAACCCGACAAGCGACCGATCCGGAAACGCACGATCGGCGATCGGTGGCTCAGGCCACCGATCGCCGGTCGTGCTCAGTGGTTTGTCATCGCGACAGCGAGGTACGCAGATCGGTGATCGTGGCGCGGCGCTCGTAGGCGATCCAGGCGAAGATCGCGGCGAGGGCCAGCGGGAAGATCGCCATGGCGGGTTTGTCGGCGATGAACGCCTGTGTCCCGGCGGCGAGGACGGTGAGAACCGACAGGCCCGCGGCGGCCAGGGCGCTGAGCCGGGGCACCATCAGGGCGATACCGCCGGCGACCTCGACGATGCCGATGAAGATGAGCAGCGCGAACGGGATGGTCAGGTTCTCGGAGGCGTTCTCGGTCAGGGAGTTCGGTATCACCAGTTTCGGCCCGCCGGAGGCGATGATGAAGAACAGGCCGAGCAGGATCTGCAGGGTCCACAGGACGCGGTTACGGATTTTGCCGGGACGGTAGGTGACGGCGTCGGCGGAGTAGCTGGCGGTGGGGTTGGCGGTGGTCATATCCGGTCCTTCGGTCGGTCGCGCCGGGTTGGTAGCGCGTTCAACCGATAAGACGGAGCATCGGCCGAGGAGTAATCGCTATCCGCGAAGATTGTCGGAACCGCCGCTCAGACCGCGCCGGACATTCGTAGCCATTGACTGAGAGGTGTGAAGTCGTCGTCGCTGAGTCCGCGGTAGGACTCGACATGATGCAGGAGCGCACGGCCGGGATGATGTAGGCGGATCCAGTTGCGATCGGCGTCGGTGATCTCGTCGTCGATCCACGCGAACGGCAGGCCGGCCGCCCAGTCCACCAGTGTCCTGGTCTTCCAGCACAGCCCGAACCATCGATCCTCGCGTTCGTGCTCGGCAGAAGTATCCGGCCAGCGGACGACTGGCAACTGCGGAAGTCCGATCAGGGGTGCGATCTCGGCGTTCGCCTCGTCTTCCCATGTGGTGGCCCAGACCAGCTGACACGGCAGCGCTGCCAACCACCGCCCCAGCTCGGGGTTGAGCCGCGACCGTCGGTCCGATACGACAACATCCCGCCGTTCGTGTCGCGGGCCTTCACCGAATGGAAGAAGCGGCCCGTCGACATCGAGGAAAAGCAGCGGGCGTTGCTGTCGCACTAGCCCCGCACCGCCGACACTGCCTCGTCATAGAGCTCGGCGAGGTCGTCGTCGCCGTCCGATTCGATCCACGCTTCCGAGGCCGCGTCCAGGCAGGAGAGCGCCGCCGCGGCGATCGCCGTGGCATGCAGCGTCACCCGCTCGGGGAGCCCGTCCATTCGTGCTGCGAGCAACGGCACGAACATCTCCTGCCAGCGCAGCCGTTTTTCCATCAGTCGCGCCCGCAACGTCGGGGTGTCGAAGAGCATTTTCCCCAGAGCGAGGGCGGCATCCATGTCGGGGACCGTGGTTTCGCGGCTGGCGTGAAGGGCGGCCCGGAGGGCTTCCCACGGGCTTTCGCCGGGCGGCCGGGCGGCCAATTCGTCGGCGATCACCCGGCCACGGGCAATGAGGTCGCCGAGGACGATGTCCTCTTTGGTGCCGAAGTAGCGGAAGAAGGTGCGCCGGGAAACCCCGACCGCTTCCACGATGCGGTCGATCGGGGTCTCGTCGAAGCCGTCGGTCAGGAACATCTCGAGGGCGGTGCCGACGATTTCACTCCGGACGGCCGCGCGCTGGCGGTCCCACACGGTTTCCTTCGCCATGCGGGGAGCATACCCCGTGCCAACCTGGCACTTGGTGTCAACCTGGCCTACGATGTCAAGTATGTCGATATCGTATGCCGATCAGACCGTGTTGATCACCGGGGCCAGCTCCGGAATCGGGCGGGAATTCGCGAGGGCGCTCGCCGAGCGCGGGGCGGCGGTGGTGCTGGTGGCCCGGCGTCACGATCTGCTGAACGAACTCGCCGCGGAGTTGCGGTCTGCGCACGGAGCGGCGGTCGAGGTGATTCCTTACGACCTGACGTCGCCGACCGCCGGGCCGGATCTGCGAAAGGTCGTCGCGGAGCGAAGTATGCGGGTGACGAGTTTGATCAACAACGCGGGCTTCGGCACCTTCGGCCCATTCCGCGACGAGGACCCGGAACGGCTCGCGCAGGAGATCGCGGTGGACGTATCCGCGCCCGTCCAGCTCACCTCCGCGTTCCTGCCGGATCTGCTCGCGGCGGGCAACGGATTCCTGATCAATGTCGCGAGCATGGCGGCCTATGCTCCGACGCCGCGCATGGCGGTCTACGGTGCGTCGAAAGCGTTCGTGCTCAACTTCACCGAGGCCTTGTGGTCGGAATTACGTGGTTGTGGTGTCGCGGTTTTCGCATTGTCGCCGGGGGCGACCGATACCGAGTTCAACGCGGTCGTCGGCACCGACGACGCTACCGCGGGCGCGCGGATGCGGGCGCCGGCCGAGGTGGTGGCGACGGCGCTGGCGCATCTCGACCGCCGGTCGCCGGGGCCGAGTGTTGCCGACGGGATGAGCAATCGGTTCGGCGCCGCGATCAGCCGGCTGGTGAGCCGGCGGACCGCGGTCGTGCTGATGGATCGGTTGTCGGACCCGAGCCGTCGGCTGCCGGCATAGCGGTGAACCCGAGTGGTCGCAATACGCGCCGAACTCTCAACGGCAGCGGCGGCGGGCCGGTCTCAGTGGTCGGTGGTAGTCCGGTCGGGCGAGGGTGGAAGCGGCTGGCCGAGGCGGTTGTTCATCGCTTCGGTCAGCTCGGTCAGGAATCTCTCGAACTGGGTGAGTTGTTCGGGGCTGTATCGGGCCATGACGGCGGCGACCTCCTCGCCGAGCGGATGGAAGAACTCGTCTGCAAGGTGGTGGACGTCCGGGCCGCCGCGCAGGGTGACCATGCGCCGGTCGCGGTGTTCGCGGGTGCGCACGACGTGGCCGGCCTGCTCGAGCCGGTTCAGCAGCGCGGTGGTGGCGGGCTGGGACAGCCCGATGCGTTCGCTGAGCCGGGCAGGTGAGAGCGCCGTGCCCCGCTCCTCGGCGGCGAGGATTTCGATGAGCGCCTCGGCGTCGGTGGAGTGCAGCCCCAGCCATGCCGCGAACTTGCGGCTGAACTCCCGATAGTTGGCGCCGTAGGCGCGTAGTCCTTCGGTCACCTGGTCCAGTTGAGCCTGTACAACCGGGTGGTTCATCGATCCCTGCCCGCCTTTCTCACCGCGGGGCGCTACCGGCGCCGCCGCTTGACAACCTACCGCCCTCGAATCTAATTTCACGATGGAATTATTCCACCATGGAAGTAGATTGCTATGAATGAGAAGAGGACGGCCGAGCCCCAGGCCGAGACCTCCCTGCTGCAATGGCTCGGTTTGCTCGCCATCGCTCTGGGCGTCGCCCTGATCGTGGTCGACACCACGATCGTGAACGTGATCATCCCGTCGATCATCGAGGACCTGGACACGGGTTCGACCGAGGCGCAATGGATTCAGGAGTCCTACGCGATCGTGTTCGCCGCACTGTTGCTGGTGGTCGGTCGCATCGCCGACATCATCGGCGCCCGGCGGATTTTCCTCGCCGGCGTCATCGTCTTCGGCGTCACCAGCATCATGGCCGGGCTCGCACCCGGCGGCGGCCTGCTGGTAGTGGCACGATTCCTGCAAGGCGCCGGCGCGGCCATGATCCTGCCGACCTCGCTCGCGCTGCTCAACGCCACATTCACCGGCAAAGCGCGCGGTCAGGCGTTCGCGGTGTGGGGATCCACCATCGGCGCGGCCGCCGCGCTGGGCCCGCTGCTGGGCGGCTGGCTGGCCGAACACGTGTCGTGGCGCTGGGCGTTCGGCATCAACGTGCCGCTCGCGGTACTGATCGTGGTCGGTGTGCTGACCTGCATCCAGCGTTCGCCACGAGCACCGGGGCGTCTCGACGTTCTGGGAGCGCTGCTGTCGGTGCTCGGTCTGGGCCTGTTGGCCTTCGGTCTGGTCGAGGGCCGCACCTACGGCTGGATCACCAGCAAGGAGCCCTTGCATATCGGTGGCATCAGCTGGGACAGCGGTCCCTCGCCGGTGCTGGTGGCGCTGGTGCTGAGCATGTTCGCTCTCGGCGGGTTCACCGGGCGTCAGATGCTGCTGCGCCGCAGCGGGAACACCGACAAGGCGCTGATGGACCTGAGCCTGTTCAAATCGGCCTCGTTCCGCAACGGCAACATCGCCACGCTGATCATCGGGCTCGGGGAGTTCGGCATTGTCGCGGTGCTGCCGCTGTGGCTGCAATTCACCCTCGGATACAGTGCGGTCCAGTCCGGCCTGGCGCTGGTGCCGATCGCCATCGGCAGCTTCATCGCCAGCGGTGCGAGTTTCGGGCTGGCCGACAAGAACGTCTCGCCGGTGAACCTGGTCCGCCTCGGCCTGGCCTTCGAGGTCGTCGGCCTGGGTGGCCTCGCGCTGTTCGCCTCCCCGGAGAATTCGTGGTGGTCGCTGGCACTGATCCTGTGCCTCTACGGCGTCGGCGTCGGCTTCGCGACCGCACAGGTCACCAACGTCGTCCTCGCCGACATCCCCGAGAACGACAACGGACAGGCTTCCGGCATCCAGAGTGCGTTCCGCCAGCTCGGATCCGCCCTCGGTATCGCGATCCTGACCACGGTGTTCTTCACCACGCTGGGATCGCAGGTCACCGACCGCCTGACCGCGGACGGCATGGACACCGTCCGGGCCGAGCAGCACGCCCACACGATCACCGACAGCGCGGGAGCCGCGATCGAAGGGTACGCGGCACAGCCGCAGACCCGGCCCATCGCCGACGCCGGTCGAGCGGCCATGACCGACGGTATCGAGCTCGGCGGCTACCTCGCCGCGGGATTCATCCTGCTCGGCCTGGTCGCCACCGTGCTGATTCCGCGATCGGCCGCACACGAGAACGACGACGTCCGCGCGCCGGCAGCGCACGCCTGAACCCTGACGAGTCCCGCCGCGCATTCGAGCGAGGCGGGACTCGTCAGGACCCCGTCGCACGACACATCGATTTGCTCAGTGCAGAGAATTGCAGCGCACCCAGGCGCGCAGAAGTCCGCGGACGGTGGCGGTGCTGTCGAGGCTCGCGGACTTCGCGCGCATGGACACATGCGTCGCGGCGGGGCGCGCCTCGCCGGTGAGAACGATAGCCAGATCAACCGAGACCGGAGTCGGAGGATCGACCATCCGCCGCAGCGTTCCCGCCTAGCGGACACCGCGAGGTCACGATCGCGATCCACAGCTGTTTGCGGGTATCCCACCGCTGCCGGTCCAGCACGTTGCGCTACCGGAGGCTGAAGAAGCTCTCCATCGCCGCATTGTCACCAGCGGCACCGGCACGGCCCGTCGACCCGGCCCTGCCATCCGGTGCCGGTTCGCGGCGTGAACGAAACGCCTGGAACGAAACTGAGCAGGTTCAATCAGCAATACTCGTTGCGGGTTCACGCGAGGCGGTCAAGGATGGCTGCCAGCTCGCGTGCTCGCAGGATGACACCCACGTGTCCGGCCGCCATATCATGGACATCATCGAAGGGGTTGTTCGGGGTGATGCGATCGGCGTCGTCGATCATTTTCCTCGCAAGCGCCGGAGAGATCACGTTATCGCGGGTGAGGCGGATGTAGGTGTGAGGTATCCGTCCCCATGTGTCGGCTTCAACTCGGGCGTCGGCGAAGCTGGTCTGTGCGCCGTCTTCGGGTTGCATACCGTAGTTGATCACCGTCAATGTCTGTTCCAGAGTGGCCTCGGGCATGTTGGTCTGCCGAAAGCCTTCCAGTGCCGCAGGATCGGAGGACCGTGGGTTGAACCGGATAATGCCGCGGGCTACCGGTTCCATACCCAGAAATAGCGAGTGCTCGGCATTCGGGACCGGCACCTCTTTCATGGCCTCGGGGGTCTGGCTCAGCGCCATCGCGCTGGGGGCATCCGGCGTGGAGGGGCAGAATGCGGAGAGGTAGACCATACGTTGGATGGCTTCGGGTATGGCATTGCCTACCAAACCGATCGTCACGCCCCCGAGGCTATGGCCCACAAGGATGACCGGTCCGTGCCGATGCGCCTTCTGCACTACCTCGATAACGTGGGAAACGTTGTCCTGCACAGTAATTGTGGACATCGTAGCCGATGATGCGACGAAGGCCGCAATGTCTTGCGCCTGGTAGGCCATCGGTATCGAGGCGTCGAGCCCGTGTCCGGGTAGATCGACCGGCAAGCTGCGGTGGCCGAGCAAGGCCAGCTCACGAACGACGGGTGCCCAATAGAAGCTGTTGCTGGTCAGGCCGTGTACGAACACGAACGTCGGAGCGGCTGTCGCTGTTTCGCCGTTGCGATGGGCGGGGTCGGGCATCGAGTTCCTTCCGGAGTGCAATGTTCAGTCCGAGCTGAACGATAGATCCCTTCCATCGACGTTCAACGGTAATCTTCGTGCAAAGCACGATTTACACAGCTGGGGTCAATATTCGCATTGCAATGGGCATGCCGAGGAATGCAAGAATGAGCAGTGTATTTGCAATGAGCTGCCGTCGAACGCATGCCGGCGCTGAACGATGACGTCGACAAGGAGCCACTCATGCCGGGAGCCCGACTTACCCTGCAGGAACGGGAATGCATCGCCGCCGGACTGGCCGAAGGGTCGGGATACACCGAGATCGCACGTCAGCTCGCGCGGCCGGCCTCGACGGTCAGTCGCGAGGTGACCCGCAACGGTGGTCCGAATCGGTATCGCGCCGACCGAGCACACCGGGCAACGGCAACGCGATCGCGACGGAGCAAACCGACCGCGCCTCCGCGATCGGCACCAACAACCGCGCCTGAACGTGACGATGCCGTGCTCGCCTTCGCAGCCCAGTTCACCGAATTGTTGATTTACGACGGGATGCCTCGCATGCAGGCCCGAGTACTGACCTGCCTGCACCTTACCGACTCCGGCAGCCTCACCGCCGCCGACTTGGTGCATCGCCTCGGAGTAAGCCCGGCATCGATTTCGACAGCTATACGTGCGCTCGAACAGCGAGACCTTATTCGCCGGGAACGCGATTCGCCACGCCGCGACCGCTACTACATCGATGATCGAACCTGGTATCGCACCACGCTCAACCTTGCCCGCGCCTCCCAGGAAAAGGTCAAGGCGGCGCGCAGCGGCGCCGAAATCCTCGGCGCAACGACCCCCGCAGGCCTGCGGCTGACAGAAATCGGCCGATACCTCGACTACCTCGGCCGCGAGATGATCCATGCGGTGGAGCGGTGGCCCGCATCAGGGGCACCACCCGACGGGCGCTGATACCCGGCAACTCAACGACGCCCACTCTGAACCACACCCAATTCGGCCTTACAGTGCGTTGCCAACCGCGCCGAGCCGGTACTGCGCGGAGGGCCGTGGCCGATCAGGTGTAGCTGCTTGCCAAGTGCAGCGAGCCCAGGCGTGAAGAAGCTCGGGAACGGTGGCCGTGCTGTCGAGGCCGCGGACTTCGCGCCCATCGAGATCTGGTCTCGCGGGGGCATGGTGGCGGTCGCTGGTGTTTCGTAGTCAAGCGGACGCTGACATTGCACGCAGAGCAGCTTTGCATGCATGCGTAAGAGTTCATGAGTTGCGAATCAACGAGAGCGGGAGCCGCGCCGCGACCGGCAGACGTTGCCGCCGTGGCTATCTCGCTCAGCCGGTTGCTCGCCGGGCACCGGTAGGACAACGGCCAGCACCAGCACGGCCAGCGGGAGCCCCGCCGCGACCACGAACCCGAGCGCGATCAACGCCCGTCCCCGACCATCGACCACCGGGCGAAGGACAACCGGGGTAGCACCGTTTCCACGTCGGCCACGTCCATTACCCGGTTCAACTCCAGCGGGCCGAGGTGGTCCGGGCCGGGGATCACCACGGCGTCCACGTCGGCAGCGCGCACCTGATCGAACAGCGGGAGTATCGACGTCACGTCGGGCCAGATCACCAGGTAGCCCAGGTGTCGCGCCAGACGTTGAACCTGCGCCCGGTCCCATGCCAGCGAAGTGCTGACATCCAGATCTACGTATCCGAGTGCGGTCGGCCGGTAGCGCATCGGTGTCCCCTGTTCCCTTAGCCCCTGCGGTTGGTGTGCACCCACCGCCGAGGACCCGAACGCCCGGCGGCGGGGCTGAAATCACGCTAAGCGGAAGGGTTTACGCCCCATAGGAATTAGGCGTCTACAAGCGTCTACACACCCGGTTACCCTGGTGTGGTGGAAACCGAGCCCATCACCGGCGCGCGTCTCCGCGCCGCACGTGAGGCGGCCGGGCTGAGCTTGTCCGCCATGTCCGCGCGGGCCTACCTGAGTAAGCCCCTGCTCGGGATGCTGGAGACCGGACAGCGCCGGATACGTCCCGAACATGTCGCCGCCTACGTCGCGGTGCTCGGACCGGGCTCGCTCATGTTCACCGAACAGGAGGACGGCGAGCAGGCGACAACCGAGTGG
The DNA here is from genome assembly GCF_040638875.1 of Nocardia sp. NPDC024068. Classification (NCBI taxonomy): domain Bacteria; kingdom Bacillati; phylum Actinomycetota; class Actinomycetes; order Mycobacteriales; family Nocardiaceae; genus Nocardia; species Nocardia sp. NPDC024068. The sequence goes on from NZ_JBEZYU010000004.1 coordinate 66,748, forward strand.
TTTCAGCGCGTCGCCGCCTCCGACGTAGGTGGCGACACCCTCGACCGTCTGGAAATGGCGGTCGACGATCTCGCGGCGAGCTACCCGACTACACCACCGGGTGAACTACTGGTGAGGATTCGCCGGCATCTCGGCTACGCCGCGCGGTTGATGGACGGCAAGAAGACACTGACCCAGCATCGCCGATTGCTCGTCACGGTGGGCTGGCTGTCGCTGCTGGCAAGCACGTGCCATATCGACATCGGCGAACTACCGGCCGCAGCAGCACGCGGGCACCTCGCATGGAACCTCGCCGAGGAAGCGGAGCACCGCGAGATATCGGCGTGGTGCTTGGAGACGCGAGCGTGGCAGCAACTCACGGACGGCCATTTCGCCGTCGCGGCCGAACTGTCGCGCGCCGCGCAGGCCATCGCGCCCGAGGACAGTTCCGCCTACATACAAGCGACCGCGCAGGAGGGACGCGCGCTGGCGCGACTGGGAGACAGCACAGGCACATACGGCGCGCTACGCAAGGTCTCCAGACTGGTGTCCGGCCTCCACACCCCGGACCGGCCGGAGCATCACTTTCGGTATGACCCGGCGAAGTCGGACGCCTACGTCGCGACGACGTTGTCATGGCTCGGCGACCCAGCGGCCGAGTCCTACGCCCGGAATGTGCTCGCCGACCTCACCGGCTCGACGTCCGTCAGGCCGCGCCGTATCGCATCGGCGAACCTGGACCTGGGTCTGGCGCTCGTCGCCGCCGACAAGCCCGAGGAGGCGGCAGACGTAGCGCTCGCCGCCGTCACCTCGGGCCGGTTGGTGCCGTCGAACTACTGGCGCGTGTCCGAAGTCGTCGCCAGGATCGAGGACAGCGACCGGACCGACGCCGCTACGGTGCGCGAAGCCTTCCGCGACACCTACCCCGCGACCTCGGCAAGCTCGCGCAGCGGGTAGGCGTGGTGCCCGCGTAGGTCCACCGCCTCCGAAAAGGCGAGTGGGATAGCAGTTTGGCTACTGCTATCCCACTGCTATCCCACAGGTGTTTGCTTCCACGACCCGGTCAAACCACTCGACCTGACCTGGACTTTCTTCGTGGGGCGGGTGGGGCTCGAACCCGCGACCAATGGATTATGAGATCAAACACTCCGAGCGGTGTCCTGACCTGGCAATACGCTGCTCAACAGCGGGCGTCGAGGCAAAATACATTGCTGTCAGTCAGCGCCGTATTGATCGGCGGCCAGAAATCCCGAGCTAATACTGAATGCTGGAGCGTTCCTGCCGAAGGTACCCGACCTCGTGCAGCAGCCATACCGCCGTCCCCACAGCAACGCTCACATTATCCCGCTTCGCGCTCACACGCATCGACACCAGACCTGGTTCGCGTGACTCCAAGATCTCTTGCTCGGAATGGCCAAGTACGACCCAGGGACGGCCGTGTGCGTATCCCGAACACAGCTGCCACATGTACATGACATTCGGCACCGGCCCGTGTGTGTCCGTGTCCTCTACCATCGCGGTGCTGGTGAGCCGTCGTGTGGCCTCGTTCGGATCCAGACCACGCCTCGACGCCACACCTGTAACCAGCGCCAGCCTGCGTTCGATGCCGTCGTACCCCAAATCTTCCCGCGCGGACAGCGCATTCGCTTGATCCCTGAAATTTTTTGTGTACCACCGCAGCGCCCTGGTAATCCGCGTATCTCGGCTGTGTGGGTGAAGGATCCAGTACGCAGCGGCAAGCGTTTCGAGTGCGCCGCGGACGAGGACATAGGGCGCAACCGTGTGAAGAATCTGCTGGTCGTGTACCAGCGATTTCACCGCGTGTAGGGCGTCGACGGCGACATCGATATTGCTGTCCACGGAGTGGGATACTCGCCACGGAGCGCTCGCTCTGTCGTCGCCGGCCATACTTGAGCCCGGCGCGATATCCAGGGTTTCGAGGGTGACGACCCGCTTCCGCCATTGCTCGATCATCAGCGCCAGATCGTCCCAGTTCGGGATGTCCCGTTCCCTCTCATACTCCGAATGCTGCTCTCCCACACCCCTATCCAACTCCTGTCAAGTCGGCCGCGCACCCCAATTTCCTGGCGTCCGCGCCATGACCGCACTCATCACTATCGGCGGCCAGACTAGGCGTTTGATACCTCGTCTTCAGCCACCAGAACGTCCCCCAGGTGAGTCGCACTGTCGCACGGTCCCCCCATTCACTGAACCACCACGGCAACAGATTCTGTTCGTGGCTCGGGAGATTTAACCCCGGCCGCGGCTTCACCTCCGCCGCGATCGCCCCGAGACGATCCATGATCCGGCAGCAGTCCCTCATCCACCGCATAGAGGCAAGCACATCCGACATTTCGTCTTCGGTGATCGAGTCGAGATGGGTCGTCATCTGTGACCACGCCACAGCATCGGGTCCATCGTCGTCCGGTATCTGTCGCCAGCTGAGTTCGCCCGGATGCCCGTCGGGTCGTTCTTCGCCCCGGAATGCTTGGCACGGACACGGAGGTATCTCCGCAGCGCGGTCCGCGTCTTGTCGCCGAACGGACACGTTCGCGGTCGGCCACCCTTGCCTATCACCAACACGGTGTTCTCGTTGAAGTCCAGCGAATCGACTTCCAGCGGTGCGAGTTCGCCACAGCGCATGCCGGTATCGGCGAACAGGCGAATGATGGCGTTGTCCCGACGGTCGACGAACTCGACGCCGTCACACTCGGCAAGGAGGGCTTTCACCGCGTCCATACTCGGAACGGGGACCTTCTGCTCTGGCACTGCCGGCGGGCTCATCTTGTCGAACGGGTTGACCTCGATAATCTCCTCGGTCGTGAGGTACTTGAAGAACTGCTGCAGCGAGCGGTACTGGCCGCGGGCATACTCGGGCGAGAGCGGTTCGCCGGTGCGCTGATTCGGCCGCGTCAAGAGATCCTCGATGTAGGCGCCGATGTGGTCTCGGGTGATCTCCGGCGCCTCGGTCGGCAGCTCCTTCGCTTGGAGGAAGTCTGCGAAGTACCGGATTCGGGTGAGGTAGCCGTCGATCGTCTTCGGGCTCCGGTTCTTGCGCCGGAGCTCCGTCGCGAAGTCCTCCGCCAGCTCGCGTATGTCGTCCAGATCCATCCCCATGGCTGGATTCTACCGGCAAAATACATTGCTGACAGAGCGCTGTTCTGGACAAACTCGGCTGTCGAGTTCCGCATTCCCGCTGGTAGGGCGTCATTTGTGGGGCGGGTGGGGCTCGAACCCACGACCAATGGATTATGAGTCCACGGCTCTAACCGACTGAGCTACCGCCCCTCGTTGCGACCGGGGGTCGCAAGAGTCGGATGGTACCCGCTCGGCGGTACGGTCGCCAATCACCGGACCGGGGTGAGCGCGCAGTGAGGGCCCGGTGAGGGTGGCGAATCGGGGCGGTCGGCCGAGTGTCCGCCGCCCCGGACCGTCACGGCCGGCCGCAGACCCGGTTCAGCTCGGCGGTGTAGGGGTTCAGGTCGGTGATGTTGTCGTCGACCAGCGCGTTCGCGTAGGCGGTGATGACTGCCTTCTCCTCGCCCTGCGCGACAATCGCCAGACCGTTCAGGCGATCGGACAGCGCTGTCGCCGCCGCGGCGTCCATGGTGCCGCCGCTCATATCGACCGTGGTGTTGACGAACTCGATGGCGCGGTCGCACACAGGCGATTGGGCCTGCGCCGGGGTGGCGGGCAGGAAGAGCAGAAGGGCCGCGGCCGCTGCGAGCGCGGTGGCGACGGACGTCGGTTTGATCATATGGCTTCAATCCCTCTCAGAACCCGGCTGGAGAATGATGCCACAATGCGTCCGGAGGGCTGTCGTCAGCGAAGGAGGGGTTGTGGCCGGGTTGTTCATCCAGGCGTTGCGGGCGCATCAGTGGGTGTACGAGAAGAGCGGCGGGCTGGTGGGGCATCGGCTGCTGTTCGGGAATCCGACGCTGCTACTGCGGACCGTGGGACGGAAGACGGGGTTGCCGCGGACATCGGCGTTGACCTATGCCAAAGATGGGGCGGATTTTCTGGTAACCGCCTCGAACGGCGGGTCGCCGCGGCCGCCGGGGTGGCTGGCGAATGTGAAGGCGCGGCCGGAGTGTGAGATCCGGGTGGGGCGGCGCGCGTTACCGGTTCGGGCTCGGGCCACTTTGCCCGATGATCCGGAATACGCGCGCCGCTGGGGGTTGGTGGACGCTGTGAACAAGGGCCGGTACAGCGAGTACCAGAAGAAAACGAAGCGTCCGATTTCGGTGGTGGTGTTGACTCCTGTGAACGCTGCGGGTCAGTCGGAGTAACTCTCCGAACCGGCCCGCACCCGCTCTCTGCGCGCCGTCAGATCCGCCGGTGGCCGGCTGGCGAGATGGACTACGGAGGCAACGAGAATCAGGATTGCGAGTACTACCAATGCGGTAACCACGCGCAGCAGAGTAGTGATCGGGGGTGGACGTCGCACCCGAGAACTGTCTATGGTGCGCGTTTGCGATGCCGCTTCGGGCTAGACCGATTTGTCGGAAATGACGGATTTACGCCTATCGCTGATACCCGCCGGATATTTTGATACACCTCACGAAAAACCCTGCTGGAGTGTGAAATCGCCCAGTTCCGGACGATATCGAATCGGTACCGGGCGGGAGACACGCCGGAAGAGGCGATGTTCCCACTGCGGGCAGGCATTCCAATCGGGCGGGCAAAACTCTGTGTGGTCCTACAAAGGGTTTCGCTATCTCCGCACCGAATATTACACGCAACTTGAGGTTACAGCCAAAGTCCCTCGAAAATACTTCTCTCGCCATCCGATTCAGAGGATTTCCCGGGCCGGCAAGCAACCGGCGGGTGTATTTCTCGTGGGGGCGAAGCGCGACCGGCTCGGCCTAGGAAGAACCGCCACCGCCGCAGCTACTTCCACCGCCGCCGCCCCCACAACTACTACCGCCACCGCCGCAGCTGCTCCCCCCACCGCTGCCGCCGCTTCCTCCGCTCGAACCCGGCCCGGGATCGCCGTGATCCCACGGAGCCGAGCCACTGTCGCCGGTCCAGTGATGGCTACCGGAATAGGTTCCCGCGGAGTAGGCGCCGCCACGCCTCCGCGGCGTCCTGTTCGTGGTCGCCTTGACGATCGCGTAGATGATGCCCGCCACCGAGCCGATACACAGCGCGCCGAACACGACAATGACGAACAGGCCCAGCAGCAGATCCATTTCTCAACGGTATCGGGGAATCCGCGCGCGAGCGGGCCGTCGACCCGTATCCGATCAACCCGAGGCCCGGCAGGTTGCTGCCGGCGCCCACGCGCACCTGGCCAAGCGCATCGAGGCGGGTCTCTTATACCCAGAACCTGCCGGAAACCGGCAAGCGACTGTCGGCGGCCCCGACAGCGGCGCGTCAGCAGCAGTGACGACGATCCCGGCCGCCCACAGCCCGGGCCCGGAAGCGCGCGGCGGGGATAATGGTGACGTGTTCACCTTCGCCGGACCTCGCCGCCGCGGGATCGACCCCGCCGCAGTCGAACGCGCGGTCGGCGAACTCGAACTCCCCGACGCCGTATTCAAGACCTGCCCGTGGCAACCCCGCGAACTCGTCGAAACCGGACTGCGCCAGTGGTTGCGCTGTTGCGGGCCGGCGATGGCCGACGATCAGGTGATCGGGATGCCGTCGCATGCCGTGGACGAGGCCTGGCACGGTTTCATCCTGTGCACCCGGCGGTACGCGGATTTCTGTGATCGCGCCTACGGGCGTTTCCTGCACCACTATCCGGAGGGTTCCGATACTCCGGTGGCCGGGCAGGGTGATATGGCGAGTCAGCTGGGCCGGACCGTGGTGGCGTGGTCGCTGGTCGCCCGGCCGGGCGAGCAGTGTGTGCTGTGGGATCTGGACTCCCGGCTGGGCCTCGACCACCCGTGGGGTATTCCGGCGGAACGGGTAGCGTCGATACAGGAGTCGATGCGGCAGGCCACCGCGCCCTGATCGGCTACCCGGTCGCTACATCTTCACTAATCGGGCAATCCGGAAACATCGCCCGGACGGCGCTGCGGTATCTTCGGCGGGGTGAGTTACTCAGCCGCAGCGGCGGCCACCACCGAACTTGCCCTGATGCCGGGATTCCTCGACCCGGTGAATCTGCTCAATTCGTTCGGCACCTGGGTGCTACTGGGTCTGCTGCTAGTGGTGTTCATCGAGTCGGGTCTGCTGTTCCCGCTTCTGCCCGGCGACTCACTGCTGTTCACCGCCGGACTCATCGCGGCGTCCAAATCCGCCGAGATCGAACCCTTCGCACCTATCGGGGTGCTGCTGGTTCTGATACCCATCGCGGCGATCCTGGGCGATCAGGTCGGATACTTCATCGGCGCCCGGGGCGGGACGGCGTTGTTCAAGAGCGACGACGCGAAGATCTTCAAGAAGTCCTATATCGACGAATCGCACGCGTTCTTCGAGAAGCACGGGCCGATCACCATCGTGCTGGCCCGGTTCGTACCCATCGTGCGCACCTACGCGCCGCTGGTGGCGGGTGCGGCGAAGATGAAGTACTCGGTGTTCCTCACCTACAACGTGGTCGGCGGCATCGCGTGGGGCGCGGGGGTCACGATGCTCGGCTATCTGCTCGGGCAGATCGCGGTGGTGCGCGACAATGTCGACCTGATCTTCCTGCTGATCGTGGCCGTCTCGGTGCTGCCGATCGTGTGGGAGGTGTTCAAGCGGTACCGCTCGGGTCGCAAGGCCCCCGCGAACAGCGACGACGAACCGGCCGACCACCCGGCCTGAGAAACAGCACTGTGGCCCGGTGTACACCGGGCCACAGTGCTGTGCGGAGTCGATCGCGCCGGGGTCAGCGGACCAGGCGGCGCAGGATCTTGTTACCGAACAGCGTGCCGATGGTCTTCTCCAGCGTGGCGGCGGTGGCCTCGCTGTAGGGGTACCAGATGTTCTCCTTCTTCAGGCCCCACCGGTCCAGCAGTACCGGCTGCGGATGGGTGAAACCGCGCAGCGCGTCACGGCCGTTCACCAGGCCCATACCGCTGTCCTTGCGGCCACCGAACGGGGCCTCGGCGACGCCGTAGATCACCGAGGCGTCGTTCTGCACCACCGAACCGGTCTTGAGCTGCTTGGCGAGCCGGATGACCTTGTTCTTGTCCTTGGTGAACACGCTGCCGCTGAGCCCGTACTGGCAGTCGTTGGCCATTTTCACGGCCTCTTCCTCGTCCCGCACGCGCATGATGGCGACGATCGGGCCGAAGGTCTCCTCCTGCATGATGTCCATATCGTGGGTGACGTCCACGACCACCGTCGGCTTGAAGAACACACCCTCGGCGGTGTCGGATTCACCGCCCAGCAGGATGGTGGCGCCCTTGGACCGGGCGTCCTCGACATGCTTCTCGACGATCTCGAGCTGGCGGTCCCAGAACAGCGGGCCGACGTCCTTGCCGGAGCCGTAGGTCACCTCGGCGGCGCGTTTGCGGACCTCTTCGATGAACTTGTCGGCGATGCTGTCCACCACATAGATCCGCTCGACCCCGACACACACCTGCCCGGTGTTGAACATCGACAGGTACACCGCGCCGAGAGAGGCACGGTCCAGGTCGGCGTCGGCGCAGACGATCATCGCGTCCTTGCCGCCCAGTTCGAGGGTGCAGGGGATCAGCCGCTGCGCGCACGCCGCGGCGATCTTCTTACCGGTGCCGACACTGCCGGTGAACGAGATCTTGTCGATATCGCCGTTGACCAGGGCCGCGCCGGTTTCGCCGTCACCGTGCACGACCTGCAGGACATCCTTCGGGACACCGGCCTCGTGCAGGACCTTGACCGCCCATTCACCCGAATGCGGGGTGACCTCGGACGGCTTGAGCACCACCGAGTTGCCGGCCAGCAGGGCCTGCGCGATCGGGTTCAGGGACAGGATGAACGGGCCGTTCCACGGGGTGATGACCCCGACGACGCCGAGCGGCTGGTAGTTGATGACGAGTTTCTTCAGCGGCAGCATGTAGCCGTGCAGGCGCCGGTTCTCGTCGGCCAGATCCTTGGGCGCGCGACCACTCCAGTAATTCAGGAAATCGCAGGCCGGAACCATTTCCACGGCCAGCGCCTCGACCCGGGGCTTACCGGTTTCCTGCATCACCGTGTCGACGATCTCGTCGCGGCGGGCCAGCAGCACCGAGACCGCGTCGCGGATGATGGCGGCGCGCTCGGAGATCGGGCGCGCGGCCCAGCCGGGCTGCGCGGCGCGCGCCGTGGCCAGGGCCGCCGCCACATCGTCGGCCGTGCTCACCTCGATCTCGCCGACGCGCTCGCGGGTAGCGGGGCTGCGCAGCTCGAGCCGGCGACGTCCGTCGGCGGTCGGCTCCAGCTGTTCAACGATGGCCATGGTGATCTCTCCTCATCGAGGAATTGGAACAGGTTCTACTTTAGTTCGGAGCTTACGTCATGGCCGCGAGCCGCGCACCGAGGATCGCCCGGACAATCCGGGCGCTTCGGCTATCGACGTAGCCACCGAACTATCAACTGATTCAATCAAGTGATTGACACGAGCGGGTGGCGGGGGTCACCATCGAGGCGCGGCACCGGCAGCAGCGGACCGCACTCACCCCCTCGGCAGGAGAGGCGATGTCAGCCGAATCCCCGGACGCGAGTCTCACCGCGCCCTACACCATCGAATTCCCGTACAACAGAACCGTCGGCGCGAAGATCGGCACCTTCCTGGGCGGCCTGCGCGACGGCGAGCTCTACGGCGTGCGCACCGGCTCGGGTGCCGTGCTGTGCCCGGTCGTGGAATTCGATCCGGCCACCGGCGCCCACACCGGCGAGCTGGTGCGACTGGACCCGACCGGCACCGTCACCCACTGGACCTGGGTGCCCACCCGCCCCGGCGACGAGATCGACGCCGACCATTTCGCGTGGGCGCTGATCACCATCGACGGCGCCGAGGGCGGTTTCTTCCACGCCGTGGATACCGGCGGCGACCCCGCCCGCCTCACCTCCGGCCTGCGGGTGACGCCCCGCTGGCGGGCGGAACGGGTGGGCAGTATCCGCGATATCGTCTGCTTCGAACCGGTGGAGTCGTGATGAGCACCCTGCCCACTCCGGTGGAATCGTTCACCAGCCCGCACAAGGTGGATTACACCTTCGTCGCCGGCACCGGACGGTCCACCTTCCTGCGCGGACTCGCGCACCGCACCCTGCTGGCCCGCCGCTGCGGCACCTGCGAACGGGTGTACCTGCCCGCACCGGAATTCTGCTCCCGCTGCCTCACCGAACTGTCCGAACCGTTCGAACTCGGCGGCACCGGCGTGGTGAAAACCTTCTGTGTGGTGAACTTCCCGTTCCCCGGCCAGATGATCGACCCGCCGTATCTGGTGGCCTATATCCAGGTCGACGGCGCCGACACCACCCTCATGCACCTGATCCGCGAGGTCGAACCGGGCGAGGTGCATATCGGCATGCGGGTGGAACCGGTGTGGTGCGCCGACGAGGACCTGGACACGTCCATGAACAGCATCCGCTACTACCGGCCGATCGCAGGAGGAACCGATGCGTGATATCGGGGTGGTGGCATTCGCCCAGTCACCGGGAACGGCGGCCGATCGTACCGACGATATGGCCGAGATCCTGCTGCCCGTGATGCGGGAGGCCCTCGCGACGGCGGGGATCGACCGCACCGAGGTCGATTTCTGGGCGTCGGGCAGCCACGATTTCCACGAGGGCCGCACCTTCGCCTATATCGAATCGCTGGACGCGGTGGGCGCCTGGCCGCCGATCTCGGAATCCCATGTGGAGATGGACGCCGCGTGGGCCGCCTACGAGGCGTGGTCGTGGCTGCAACTCGGCGAGGGCGAGATCGCGGTGGTCTACGGGATCGGCCGCGGTTCGCTGGCGAGCGATCTGGACCAGGTGACCGCGACCCAGCTCGACCCCTACTATCTGGCGCCGCTGCGGCCGCATCAGGACGCGATCGCCGCGCTGCAGGCGCAGGCGTTGATCGCGGCCGGGGCGCTGGACGAGAAGCAGATGGCCGAAGTGGTGGCCCGGGCGCGGGCGGGTGCGGTCGGCAATCCGGCGGCGCAGGTGTCCGGCGCGGTGACGGTCGACGACCTGCTGGCCGCGCCGTATCTGGCGTCGCCGCTGCGGGAACACGATCGCGGACCCATCGGCGACGCCGCGGCCGTGATCGTGCTGGCCGCCGGCGATACCGCTCGCCGGCTGGCAGAACGCCCGGCCTGGGTGCGCGGCGCCGACCACCGGATGGATTCGCACTATCCGGGCACCCGCGATCTCACCCGGGTCGATACCGTCGGACTCGCCGCGGAAAAGGCCGCCCGGCAGGCCGGTTTCGGCGCCCGCGAGGTCGGGATCGCGGAACTGCACACCGAGTACAGCTATCAGGAACCGCTGCTCGGCGAGGCGCTCGGACTGGCAGCCGTCACCATCAACCCCGATGGCGGGCCGCTGGTCGCCCGCCCCACCACCGCGACCGGGCTGATCCGGATCGGGTCGGCGGCACAGCACATCCTGACCGGTCGCGCGGACCGCACCCTGGCGCACGCCACCAACGGGCCCGCGCTCCAGCAGAACATGATCTGCCTCATGGAGGGAGACCGATGAAACTCGCGGTCGTCGGAATCGGACAGAGCAAACAGGCCAAGAAGCGCAAGGTCACCATCGGCGCGATGGTGCGCGAGGCCGTGGACGAGGCGATGGCGGACGCCGAACTCGAATTCGGCGATATCGACGCGATCGTCCTGTCGAAAACTCCGGATCTCTTCGACGGGGTGATGAACCCGGAGCTGTATCTCGCCGATGCGATGGGGGCGCGCGGACTTCCGGTGACCCGGGTGTTCACCGGCGGCAGCGTCGGCGGCCACGCCGCCATCTACGGAGCCCATCTGGTGCAGGCGGGGCTGGCGCGACGGGTGCTGGTGGTCGCGTATTCGAAGGAATCCGAAGGCGATTTCACCTGGGCGCTCTCGCGGGGTCTGCCGTTCAGCGCGCAACTGGGTGCGGGCGCGGGCGCGCATTTCGCGCCGGTGATCCGCGAATACATCCGCCGCTCGGAGGCTCCCGAGCACATCGGATGGCAGATCGCGGTCAACCACCGGCTCAACGCGACCCGTAATCCCTACGCGCATATCCAGCTTCCGGATATCACCGTGGAGCAGGTGCGGGAATCGCGGATGCTGTGGGATCCGATCCGGTTCCTGGAATCGTGCCCGTCCTCGGACGGCTCGTGCGCGGTGGTGATCACCGGCGAGGACGACGCCCACCACACCGGCCGCCCGCCCGCCTGGATCCACGGGATGGCCTGGCGCACCGAAACCGGGCATTTCGCCGGACGCGACGAGGTGAACCCCGAGGCCGGCCGCCAGTGCGCGGCCGAGGCGTACCGGCAGGCCGGGATCACCGACCCGGCCCGGGAGATCGATACCGCCGAGCTCTACATCCCCTACAGCTGGTTCGAGCCGATCTGGCTGGAGAACGTGGGCCTGGCCGAGGTGGGCGCGGGCTGGAAGGTGGTGGACTCCGGGAGTACGGCGTTCGGCGGTGCGCTGCCGATCAACCCGTCCGGCGGGGTGCTCTCCGGAAACCCCACGGGCGCGACGGGTCTGCTGCGCTTCGCCGAAGCGGCCATGCAGGTGCGCGGGACCGCGGGCGACCACCAGGTCCCCGACGCCCGCCGCGCCATCGGGCATGCGATGGGTGGTGCGGCCCAGTTCCACGCGCTGTGGGTGGTCGGATCCGAACCGCCGACCTCCTGACCGGGCCGATAATCGCGGACACGCCGACGACCCGGTACCTGCCGCACCCTGTGCGGGGGCCCGGTAGGAGGCCGGTACCCGGCATCGGCCAGTGGTTCCGGCTACCGGAACGAACGACAAGATGCGCCCGGCGGCGGCAACAACACCGGGCGGCACACAACACACCACAGCGCGGGATACGAAGGCCCGCACCGGACGAGGAGAAAACTTATGACCGAGCGGGTGTATGTCGCCGGTGTCGGCATGACGAAGTTCGAGAAGATCCAGTCGCGGGACTGGACCTACCCGGAGATGGTCGCCGAGGCGGTGGGCCAGGCGCTCACCGATGCCGGCGTGGGCTACGACCAGGTCCAGCGCGCCGCCGTCGGATACGTTTTCCAGCCGTCCACCGCGGGTCAGCGGGCGCTCTACGATATCGGCCTCACCGGTATCCCGATGGTGAACGTGAACAACAACTGCGCCACCGGTTCGACGGCGCTGGTCCTCGCCCGCGAATGGGTGCAGGCCGGGCTGGCCGATATCGTGCTGGCCGTCGGGTTCGAGCAGATGACCAAACAGGCGATGTCCGGTGACGGCACCGTCCCGAAGGTGACCACCGTCGACTGGCATATGGATGCTCTGAAAGCCGCCGCCGGTTTCAGCGCCGCCCCGATGACCGCCCAGTTCTTCAGCGCCGCGGCCAACGAACATATGAAGAAGTACGGGACCACCCGGGAACAGCTGGCACAGGTCGCGGTGAAGAACCACGAACACTCCACCCGCAACCCGAAAGCCCAGTTCCAGAACGCCTACACCCTCGAGCAGGTGCTGGAGGACAAACTGGTCTCCGATCCGCTGACCCGCTCGCAGTGCTCCCCCATGTCCGACGGCGCGGGCGCCGCGATACTGGTGAGCGAACGATATGTCCGGGAACACGGTCTCGACCGCGCGGTGCCGATCCTCGCGCAGGAACTGGTCACCGATACCGGCGCCTCGTTCGAATCGGGGTCGATGATCGACGTGGTGGGGGCGCCGATGGCCCGGATCGCCGGCCGGAAGGTGCTGGAGACGGCCGGGGTCGGGATCGACGATATCGACGTGCTCGAACTGCACGACTGCTTCTCGATCAACGAACTGCTCACCTACGAGGCGCTCGGCCTCTGCGGCGAGGGTGAATCCGGCGGTCTGGTCGAATCGGGGGCCACCACCTACGGCGGCCGCTGGGTGGTCAACCCGTCGGGTGGCCTGATCTCCAAGGGGCATCCGCTCGGCGCGACCGGGCTCGCGCAGTGCACGGAACTGGTCACCCAGGTGCGCGGTGCGGCGGGTGACCGTCAGGTGGACGGCGCCCGGCTCGGGCTGGCCCACAATCTCGGGCTCGGCGGGGCCTGCGTGGTGACCCTGTACGGCGCTCCGGGCGCGGTCTCCTAGAGTTCCGGTCATGACGAGAAGCCGGGTGCGGACCGGGCGAGTGACGCACTCGCCCGCCGCATCCCCGCGCCGGGGTCCGGCCGAAGCCGGCGGCGAGGCAGGCCCGGACCCCGGCCACGGGCACTCGTCGGAGGCCGATCTCCCCACCGATCAGCGCCTGATCCTGGCCGCCGAACGGCTGTTCGCCGAACGCGGGATCGATGCCGTCTCACTGCGTTCGGTGATGGCGGAGGCCGGCGCGAACGTCGCGTCGGTCCACTATCACTTCGGTTCCAAGGATGCCCTGGTCGAAGCGCTGATCAGCCGTCGCAGCGAACAACTGCACACCCGCCGCGCCGAACTGCTGGACGCCGTCGAGTCCGCCGGCGCTCCCGACGCCCGCGCGCTGGCCGACGCCTTCGTCCGCCCGGTCGGCGAACTCGCCGCCGCGGGCGGCACCCCGTGGATCCGCCTGGTCGCGGGCATCATGAGCGGTAACCATCCCGCGCTGGCCCGGCTCACCGAAGGATTCGCCCCGCAGGCCCTGCGTTTCAAAACCCTGCTGGAACAAACCGCGCCCGGCGCGAGTTCCCGCACGATCCGCTTCCGCCTCACCCAGGCGATGAACCTGACCTTCCAGACCCTCGGCGACCCGGACGGTCTACGAGGCATGCTGGCGCTCAGCGGAACCCGGCTCTCCCCCGACGAGCTGCTCACCGAGCTGATCGATACGGTCACCGCGATCCTCACCGGTCCCCCGGACCGCTGACCGCTCCTTTCGGTGACGGCGTCACCGACCGCGGCACGGTTACCTCGTGACCGCAATCCGGCGGGTGACCGCACTCTTCATCGCCATCCGTGAACGCGGGTTCGTCCTGCGCCGAATCCGCCGGTCACCCACGACCTTCCTGCGACGGCGGACCTCCGGTCGCCGACCTGAGGTGATGGCCGGCCGGGAGCCGTGGCATCCCGACCGGCCGAGCGTCCGGCTCAGTTGACCTGACGGCCCTCGCCCCAGTACTGGGCGCGCAGGGCCTTCTTGTCCGGCTTCCCGAGCGGGCTCACCGGGATACTGTCGGCGAAATCGACCGTCTTCGGCGTGTACACCGCACCCTTGCGGTCCTTGACCAGCGCCTGCAGTTCCTCGACCGCGACGGTCTGCCCATCACGCAGCACGACCACCGCCTTCACCGCTTCGCCCCACTTGTCGTCCGGCACGCCGATCACCGCCGCCGCGCTCACCGCCGGATGCGCCGAGAGCACATCCTCGACCTCACGCGGGAACACATTGAACCCACCGGAGACGATCATGTCCTTCTTGCGGTCGACGATGTAGAGGAAGCCCTCCTCGTCCCGGCGCGCGATATCGCCGGTGTGCAGCCAGCCGAATTCGGTGGCCTCGGCGGTCTGTTCGGGTTTGTTCAGATACCCGTTCATCACCAGCGGCCCGCGTACGCACACCTCGCCGGGCTCGCCCTGGGGTACCTCGTTGCCCTTCTCGTCGAGCAGTGCGACGTTCAGCCACGGCACCGGGCGGCCGCAACTGGCCAGCCGCTCCGGCTTGTCCAGGTCGTGATCGCCGCGGCGCAGCACCGCGATGGTCATCGGGCTCTCGGCCTGGCCGTAGAACTGGAAGAAGATCGGCCCGAACTTCCGGATCGCCTCGGCCAGCCGGGTGGGCGAGATGGCGGAGGCGCCGTAGAAGACGGTCTTCAGGCTCGACAGATCGTATTTGTCGAGATCGGGGCTGTCGAGCAGAGCGTAGAGCATGGTGGGGACCAGCATGGTCGCGGTGATCTTGTACTTCTCGATCGCCTCGAGCACCTTGGCCGGGTGGAAGTACGGCAGCACGACGATGGAACCGCCCTGCTGCGCGGTGGGGTTCCAGAAGGCGGCACCGGCATGGCTGAGCGGGGTGCACACCAGGAACCGGACCTCGTCCGGCCATTCCCATTCGGTCATCTGGATGCGCAGCATGGTGGTGCTGCCCCGGAAGCTCATCTCCACGCCCTTGGGCTTACCGGTGGTGCCGCCGGTATAGGCGAGGCTCATGGTCTCGTTGGGGTCCACCCGCGGTCCCCGCAGCGGCGCGGGGGTGAAACCAGTCGCCAGTTCGATGAGATCGGTGCCCGCCTCGGACGGGCCGAACGAGAACAAGTTCCGCAGACCCGGGACCTTGTCCCGCAACTGCGCGGCGCGCTCGTCGAAACCGGCCGGATCGTAGATCAGGGTTTCGACCCCGGCGTCTTCCAGAACGTAGGCGTGATCGTCGAGCGAGCCCATCGGATGCAGCGCCATGGCCCGGGAACCGTTCACGTTGTTGGCGCCCTGGGCGAAGATGACCTCCGGCCGGTTGGCCGAGAGTACCGCCACCGGCGACCCGATACCCAGCCCGGCAGAGGCCAGCGCCTGCGCGAACCGGCTGATCTGATCGCGCACGTCGCGGTAGGTCAGCGTCGCATCATCGATATGGACCGCGGTGCGGTCGGCGTAACGCTCGAGGGCCTTGCCCAGCAGATCCACGGCCAGCGGCTCGCGGTGCAGGAGGGCGGCGTCGTCGACGTGCGGTTCAGTGTTCATTCGTCTGCCTTTCGGGCCGGCCCGTAGGGAGGCCCAGCGATATCGACCGGTGCTCCGGCGGGGCCGCCGAGCCCCGGGGGCCGTCGTCGGTCATCGCGGCGGGCGAACCGCCCACCGGGGCTCGCAAACCGCAAAAACTATAACACGTTCTACTTTGATCGCGGAGCGGATCCCGCAGACCCGGCCGCTCCGGCGACGACGCATTGCGCGCCACCGCCCTCGACTGGAGTCACCCGCGGCGTTCCTATAGTCGATGCCATGCCGACCCCCGACTTCATCAGCCGCGTCCGGGCCGATATCGGTCATGATCTGCTCTGGCTCCCCGGTGTCAGCGCCGTGGTTTTCGACGGCACGGGCCGGGTGCTGTTGCAGCAACGTGTGGATGATCGCAGGTGGGCGCTGATCTCCGGGATCCCGGAACCGGGCGAACAGCCGGCGGCCGCGGTTGTCCGGGAGGTGTTCGAGGAAACCGCCGTCCGGTGTGTGGTCGAGCATCTGGTCGCGGTGCAGTCCGAAGCGGCGGTGACCTACGCCAACGGGGATATCTGTCAGTTCATGAATATCTGTTTCCGGGCCCGCGCGGTGGACGGCGAGGCCCGCGTGAACGACGACGAGTCGCTGGAGGTCGGGTGGTTCGCGCCGGACACGCTGCCCGACGGCCTTCCCGAGTCGAACCGCTTCCGCATCGCACAGGCGCTGGCATCCGAACCGACGTGGTTCGAGCGCCCACCCGGGTGACCGCAGTTCAAGACGGATCGGGGACCATATTGTCCCAGCCGTCGTCCTCGCGCGGAGGGCGGATCGGCGACGGCTCGTAGGGCACGAAACCAGGGTTGGGCACCAGGCCCTTGCCCGGGTCGTCCCGGTCGACCAGAACGCCCTCGATCTTGTCCGCCGGGATGCCGTCGTGGACCACCACCAGTCCCTCAGCGGCGTTCGGCCGGGATTCCGCCGTCTTGTCCTGGGCGTTCACCGCATCGCGCACCACATAGACCTCGCCTTCCGGATCGGCCTGGACCCAGCGACTGCGCAGGGGGAACCGCGCAGCCGTCTCGGCATCCTTCGACAGACAGATCCAGTCGTCGGCACCCGGCCCGTCGATGGGCACCCAGGAGTGGGTCGAGTCGGTCATCGTGCTGCGGGGGCGGAATCCCTCGTCGTAGATGGCCTCGGTCGGGCGTTTGTCGCCGCGATAGAGCCTGTCCAGATAGGGTTCGCGACGCGCGGTCTCGGCAGGGAAATCCAGGGTGCCGTCCATATCGCGGGCCTGACTTTCCATATCGGCCTTCCACTTCCACAGAGACTCAGCGGCGGGCCGGCCGGTCACGCCCTGTTCGCGGAGATGATCGAGTTTCGCCGCCACCGCCCGCCCCCAACGCCCGGTTGATCGTCCGATCCGCGGCCTGCGGCGACGACCGGTCGATCCCCTCGGGCAGCTCGTTGCGCTGCACATACTCGTAGAAATCACGGAAGGCGATCCGGCCGCTGTCCATCCTCGACCGCAGCGTATCCGCGGCCGCACCCAGGCTTGCCTCCCGATCCGGGAAGAAACCGGCCCCTGCGGGCATCCCGCCGAGGAGATCGGCCCCATCGCCGTCCGCATGAGACAGCGAGTCGGTATGCCGCAGGTTCGTGCTTGTCGTCCTGACGTCGGCGGCGAGGCAGTCGCCGACCATCTTCCCCGAGTAGATCGCCCGGTGAGCGATATTCACGAGTAGCGAGGCGATCCCTGAGACCGAGATGCTCACACCCAACTCCTCGGCTGTTTCGTACCCATGGCCGGATGCGTGGGCCGACGGCACCAGTCTATGGGCGCCGGCATGCCGACGAGTTACCGAGCGCGAGAAGCGATTCGACGAGGCCCGAGGTCGCCGACAACGCGGCCTGCCGAAGGGCCCCGGGCAGCTGGATTCCCGGGGCCCGCGGTCAGGCGAACCGCGTGACGAACTTCAGACAGACCTCCGCCACGTCCCGCCATCCACTGTCGATGGTCAGAGCATGCCCGCGTTCCGGGATCTCGACGAATTCGGTGATATCCGGATTCTCCAACTGCCTGCGATAGGCGGCTTCCGAGATGGCCCGCGGAACCGTATTGTCCTTCTCGCCGGAGACGATCAGCAACGGACCGCGATCCGGATTGCCGGTGTCCACGGCGGCCTCCGACCAAGGATTGAGATTCGCCGCCGCGGCCTGGAAAAGCGGTGCCCCGGGCGCCGCCACCGCGAACGTATCGAACAGCTGCCGGGCCTCCTCCTCGCTCACCGCGTTGGCGAAACTGTACCGGAACTGCTCGTAGGTCAGCGGAACCGCGCGATGGCGATTGGCCGGACGGGTGAGCACCGGCGCCGCCGCGCGCAGCGAACTGATCGGCAAAGGCAATACACCGCGGAACGGCGCCGCGTCGATGGCCACCGACGCCACCGACAGACCGCGGCCGGCGATGATCTGGGCGAGCAGACCGCCGAAGGAATGGCCGATAACAGCGGGTTTGCGGTCCAGCCGGGAAATGACCTCCGCAATATGGTCCGCGACCTGTCCGACGGTCTTGTCGGCGAACACTTCCGGATGTTCGCGGGCCTGTGCCACGGTATCCGGATCATCGGGCCATCCGGCGGTGATCGGGGCATAGCCCGCCCCGGCGAACAGATCCGCCCAGCGATCCCAGCTCGAGGCCAGTAGCCACAGGCCGTGGACGAAGACGACCGGCGTACGGCCACCGGCGTTCGCCTGCGCGATCTGCTCGAGAGTGTGCGGATCAATGGTGGTTTCGGTCATCAGGAGTCCTCTCCGCGCGCGGCGTGTTCGATAACGACCGCCACTTCTCTGGGCCGGGAGACCAGAACGGCATGCGAGCCGGTGATCTCTGCGGTGACCGCACCCATGCGCCTCGCCATGAAATGCTGCGAGGCGGGCGGGATGACCCGGTCGTCGGCGGCGACGAGATACCAGCTCGGCGTCCCGGACCACGACGCGGGCCCGGACGGCTCCAGATTCGCCGTCAATGCCAGCGACCGCTGATGCGCGAGCATCGATGTGACGGTCGCGGGGTCGACGTCCTGCGCGAAGACCTCGGCGAAATGGGCGGGGTCGACCGTGGCCTCCACGCCGCTGCCCGAGGCGTGCACGGACAGTGCGGGCGGCAGCAGGCGGCTGCCCGGGAACCGGATCGGATCCAGGGCGAGCTGGGTGGGTTCGCCCTGCTGGGGGGCGAACGCGGCGACGTAGACGAGCGCCTCGACATCCGGGTCCTCGACATTGGTGATCACGGTCCCGCCGTACGAGTGCCCCACCAGGACGATCGGGCCCTCGATACCGTCGAGAGCGGCTTCGACCGCCGTGGCGTCATAGGCCGGGCCGCGTAACGGGTTGTCCGGGAGGACCACCCGATATCCGGCGTCGCGGAGCACCGCGGCGACACCGTCCCAGCTCGTCGTGTCCGCGAACGCCCCGTGGACGAGAACTACGGTCGGCCGGTCGGCCGCGTGCGCGGGTGCGCCGGACAGCACCACCCCGGCCGCCACGGCGAGCACCCCCAGCGCCGCCGACAATGATTTCGATATCCGCACCACGGACTCCTATCTCTGCCGGCCGTGCAGCGCATCGGCGAGGAACGCGACGGCCTGCGCCACCGCGGCACGCGCCGCCCGGGTGTCGTGCAGGGTGTTGAGCATGACGAAGTCGTGCACGATCCCGCCATAGCGGACCGCGGTCACCGGAACCCCGGCCGCACGCAGTTTCGCGGCGAAGGCTTCACCCTCGTCGCGCAGGACATCCGCTTCCGCGGTGATCACCAGTGCGGGGGGCAGCCCGGTGAGCTGCTCGGCGGTGGCGCGCAGCGGGGAAACCGTGATCTGCGCCCGTTCCACGGGGTCGATGGTGTACTGATCCCAGAACCACCGCATACCTTCGCGGGTGAGGAAGTAACCCTCGGCGAATTCGTCATAGGACCCGGTGTCGAAGGCGGCGTCGGTGACCGGATAGAACAACACCTGCGCGGCGAAGGACAGATCCCCGCGTTCGGCGGCCATCAGGGTCACAGCGATGGCCATATTCCCACCCACCGAATCTCCGGCGACCGCCAGGCGGGTGGGGTCGAGGCCCTTGTCGGCACCGCTCTCGACAACCCATCGAGCGACCCGGTAGGACTGTTCGTTCGCAACCGGATACCGCGCCTCCGGCGATCGATCGTATTCGGGGAAGACCACCGCGGCCCGTGCACCGACCGCGAGATCGCGCACCAGCCGATCGTGGGTGTGGGCGTCGCCGAACACCCAGCCCGCGCCATGGGTGTAGAGGATCACCGGCAGCGGCCCCTCGACGCCCGGCGGGGTGACGATGCGCGCCCGCACCGAACCGGTGGGACCGCCGGCGACGGTGATCCATTCCTCGCCGATCTCGGGCTTGTCGATCGGACTGTCCTGGACGGCGTCGACCGTCTTACGGCCTTCCTCCGGCGGCAGCTGATACAGGTAGGGCGGGTCGGCGGTCGCGTCGACGAACGCCTGCGCGGCGGGTTCGAGCGATAAACCGTGTGGATTTCCTGCCATGGGATCCCTTGTCTCGAGCAGATTCGCGAATCGATTCGCAAGGATCAGTGTTCGTGGCAGCGCGGCATCCCGCCCCACACGGACGGACAAGAATGCCGGATTTCCGGACATCGCCGGACCTGCGGAGATCAGACCTCGGCGCGCACTGTGGTGCGGAAACGCTGCTGATACTTCTTCGGTGAAACGCCCAGCCTGGCCACGAAGGCACGGCGCATGGCTTCGCCGCTGCCGTAACCGGCGAGGAGTGCCGCCTCGGTGACGGTATGCCCGGCGTCGAGCCTGTCGCGCGCGTAGGCGAATCTGACCTCGGAGACGTACTCTGCCGGTGAGCTGCCCAGTTCCTCCCGGAAAAGCCGCGTCAGATGCCGGGGGCTGACCCGCGCATGCGCCGCCAGGGTCTGCACCGTGTACGGATACGACGGATCGGTCCAGATCAGGTCCACCACGGACCGCACCAGCGGACTGCGCGGGGTGGGGCCGGCCAGCGCCGCGGAGAACTGGGTCTGCCCACCTGCCCGCTGCATGTACACCAGCAGCGATTGCGCGACCCGCCGCGCCACATCGGCGCCGTGGTCCTCCTCGACGAGCGCCAGTGCCAGATCCATGCCCGCCGCGACCCCGGCCGAGGTGTAGACCAGCCCGTCGCGTACGAAGATCGCGTCGGAGTCCACTCGGATCCGGGGGAATCGGCGCGCGAGTTCCCGGGTGAACTTCCAATGGGTGGTGGCCCGACGACCGTCCAGCAGACCGAGGTGGGCCAGTACATAGGCGCCGCTACAGATCGAGGTGAGCCGACGGGTGTGCCCGGCGAGGTGACGAGCCGCGGCGAGCAGGTCGGCGGTGACGAACTTGGCCGGGGACAGTTCGCTACCGGGAACCACCACGGTGTCGAAACGACCCGAATCGGTGACGGCACAGGTGACCCCGACTCGCACACCGATCGAGGTCTGGACCGGCCGCCCGTCGGGTGACAGCAGGACGACATCATAGGCGGACAGGGTTTGGTTGGCCTCGACGAAGACCTCGGCCGGGCCGGCGAAGTCGAGCATCTTCACACCGTCGAAGATCAGGATGCCGATCCGGCGGCGCCGCGGCCCGGCGGTCTCGCCCGGGCCGCGTCCGGAAAACACGTCGTCCGGGAATTCGGCGACAACCGTCATGAAACAACCCCCTCCCCGTCTCGTTCTGCGATACGCCACGCCCTCGGTGTCGTTCCGAATTCGGCCCGGAAGCGCCGGTTGAAGTGGCTGATGTTCGTGAACCCCGAACGGCGCGCTACCTCCGCGATCGGCGTATCGCCCGTGCCTGCCAGCAGCCGCATGGCACGGGCCAGACGCCGCTGAATGATCCATTCACCGATCCCCCGGTCGCGCCCTGCCTCCGCCCAGCGGTAGTACAACTGGCGCAGGGAAATATTGTGCGCGTCGGCTATCCGCGGCGGATCCAGGTGCGGATCGGGCAGATTGGCCTCGATGTAGAGAGTGACCCGCTCGATGAGACTTCCGTGCAGCGCCGCCTGCCCGCGACTGTCGCCCGCGGCGGTGGTCACCAGAGCGCGGATGAGCGCGGCCGTGGCCCTGCCGATTTCCGCGGCCGCAGTCTCCGGCAATTCGGTGGGAACAGCACAGAGTTGCGCGAAGTGCGCTCGAACCAGCGCATACACCGGACTACCGCGTAATCCTGGAGCCGCGGCCCGCAGCACTCCGGCGGGTAGATCCAGCACCTGCCGGTCGACGATCACGACCTTGTTCTCGGCCGAGGCCGATTGCCGGTACGTATACGGCCGCGCGGTGTCCAGCACACTCAATTGCCCCGGCAGGACGAGTCCGGTGTTGCCGGGTGTGGCCAGTACACCATCCCCCCGCACCGGCATGAACAGCGCGAACTGCTCAGGCGCACCTTGCGCGATATGCCGCGCGCTGCGCACGATGTGCAATCCGGTGCCGCTGTTGCGCACCACATGCACCCCGGGCCCGAGATCCACGACATGCATCCGGTGCCGGATAGGGCGCGATACGGCATACGTGACCGACTGTGGGCTCTCCCGGTCGTTGAAGACGGCGTTGATCGCCTCCAGGCGGTCTTCGGGCGCGATCGAATCGCTGTCGTGAACCAACACCGTCCAGCCACCTCCACCACCGGCCATCTGTACCGAAACAGTAGAGGTTCACACCACCATTGAGCACTGTGGTGACGGCCTTCGTGCACGCAGAGCAAAGTCACCGTCGGCCGAGGCCGCTGTCCTGTCGCTCACCTGCCGAGCAACAGGGCGGCCAGGTCGTCGGTATCCATGACCCGGCGCGGGGTGAGGTCGGCGAGCAACTCCAGATGCACCTCGGCATCGACGATCTCGGCGTGGTCGGGACTCAGCGCGCCGCCCAGCGCGCGAGCGGGGAAGAAGCCGTACATCGCATCGGGCCCGACCGGCCCGAGAGCGTCACGTAGCCGCACGAACAGCGGCTCCTCGTCGTCGCCCGTCAGATCGGCGGATTCCGGGCCCCCGGACATCAGTGCCGCGTAGATCTGGGAATCCCGTTCGAACGGCGAGGTCATCCGCTCCGAACGGTCCCGGTGGATCACCCAGCCGCTGTGCGGCGAGATCGACAGGCTCATACCCGTGCGCCGGCCCCACAGGTCGAGGGTTCCGAAGGCCGTGCGGGTGACCGCGATCCAGTCGTCGCCGAAGGGCAGATCGAGGTTGCGGGTCCACGCATCGACGGCGGGTTGCCAGGCGGCCGGGTCGCAGAGCCAGAAGAGACCGTCGCCGAAACCCGCGAAACCGTATTCACGCCAGTACTCCAGCAGCAGATCCGGTACGACGCCGCGGAAGGCGTCGAACCGGTCGGCCGGGACCGGTTCGACGCAGGTCGGTGGGCCCCAGACCTCGGCAAGTTCACGGATCTCGGCACTCATACTCGTCCCTCCCCGATTCCACGCCTCGAACCGTCCGGCTTGGCGGAACCGAATCTCCAGTTCGGCCCCCGAATCGCGGGCCGAACCCGCCAGCCTACTTGCCTCCACAAACCAGGATGTTTAATATCCCCATTATGAAAATGGGTGAGGGCGTCGAATGGAGCCTGCACTGCTGTGTCACGCTGACCTGGGCCGAACAGCTGTGGCCGGTTTCGATCGCGCGGCTGGCCACCTGGTTCGATCTGCCGGCCGAGTACCTGAAGAAGCGTCTCCAGACCCTCGTCCGGGCCGGGATCCTGACCTCCGCCCCGGGCGTGCGGGGTGGATTCGGACTGGCACGCCCACCGGAGCGGATCACCCTGCTCGAGGTGGTGACCGCCGTCGAAGGCGGCGTGGACCCGTTTCGCTGCACCGAGATCAGGCAGCGCGGGCGCAGCGGGGAGACCGCGGGCGCCGAATTCACCGCGCCCTGCGGTATCGCGGTCGCGATGCGCCGGGCGGAACTGGCCTGGCGGCGCGAACTCGCCGCACAGACCATCGCCGACCTCGCCGCCGCCGCGCCGGTCACCTCCGCCGAACGCACCCGGCGCGGTCTGATCGGCCCCTGACCCGCCCATACACCCGGCAACAGAATCCGATCCGGGCCGAGAAGTACCCGATTACGCGGATCCATCAAGGAGGAGAGCATGTCCGGAATCGTTGTGGTGGGCGGAGGTTTCGCCGGAGTGTGGGCGGCCGCCGGGGCCGTGCGGCTCGCCCGTGACGCCGGACGCGACCTACCGG
Organism: Nocardia sp. NPDC024068; assembly: GCF_040638875.1. Classification (NCBI taxonomy): domain Bacteria; kingdom Bacillati; phylum Actinomycetota; class Actinomycetes; order Mycobacteriales; family Nocardiaceae; genus Nocardia; species Nocardia sp. NPDC024068. Next base: position 90,674 of record NZ_JBEZYU010000004.1, read on the forward strand.
TCACGCTGATCTCACCCGGTGCCGATCTGGTGATCCGGCCCCGCCTGTACCAGGCCGAACCCGACCGGATGCGGGTTCCGCTGGACCGGGTCCTGGACCCCGTCGGCGTGCGCCGGATCGCGGCCGCCGCCACGGCGATCGATACCGCCCGCCGCACGGTGACGGTGGCGGGGCCGGGCGGCGACCCCGAGGAAATCGACTGGGACAGGCTCGTTCTCGCCACCGGAAGTACGCTGGTCCGGCCCGGCCTGCCCGGCGCCGAACTGCTCCACGATGTGGACACTCTCCGATCGGCAGCCGCACTGGACTCGCACCTGAACCGGCTCCCGGATCTCCCGGCGGGCGCGGGACGATTCACCGTGGTGGTAGTCGGTGCCGGCTTCACCGGCCTCGAAACCGCCACGGAACTGGCGGATCGGCTCGGCGCACTCGCCGCGGCCAGGGCACCGGGCGAGCGGGTACGGGTGGTGCTGGTGGAGCGGTCCGATGCGGTCGGCCCGGAGCTGGGCCCCGGACCCCGGCAGCCGATCCTGGACGCCCTCGATGCCCTCGGGGTGGAGCAGCGCCTGGGCGTGAGCCTGTCCGCGGTGGACCCGGAAGGTGCCACGCTCTCCGATGGCACCTATCTCCCGGCCCGCACAGTGATCTGGACGGCCGGGGTGCAGGCCGGGCCGCTCACCGCCGCGGTCCCCGGCACCCACGACCGGCTGGGCCGGCTCGAGGTCGACGCGAACCTCCAGGTCGCCGGCGTACCGGGCGTCTACGCGGCCGGCGACACCGCCGCCGCCGAGGCCGAACCGGGTCACCGCGTGCTGCAGTGCTGCCAGCACGCCCTGCAACTGGGCAAATACGCCGGCCACAATGCGGCCGCCAATGCCCTGGGCCTACCCGCCGCGCCGTTCTCCGCGACCCCCTACGTCACCTGCCTCGATCTGGGCTCGGCGGGGGCGGTGTTCACCAACGGCTGGGAGCGCCGGGTGGTCGCCACCGGCGATACCGCCAAGGCCCGCAAGCGAAAGGTCAACGAACTCTTCATCTATCCACCCACCGACGATCCGGACGAACTGCTGCGCCAGGCCGACTACCGCTTCTCGGTCCGGCGGCTCGGCGAACCGGTCTGAGCGGCCACCACCTCGCGCGACGCCCGGCTCCGGCCGCCTCACGCTCATCGGATAACGGTGGTGGCGTGGTCTGCCGCCTTCATGTACCGCTGATGTTCGCCGCGCGCAGGAGGGTCGTGGTCAGATGCGCCAGCCGGTCGGCGGCTTCGTGATCGAATGGCTCACCGTGGACGTCGATGGGATTGTCTTGCATGAATGCGCTGAACGGCGCAGTCGGCGGGTGATCGAGATGGCGGAGGATTCGGGTGAGGGCGGCTTCCACCGGTTGACCACGCTCGCGCATGCCGGCGACCAGTTCGGCACTGGCGGCATCGTATTGCCCGGTGAATCCGGTCGCTGTCAGCCCGGGATGCAGGATGATGTATCGAATCCGGCTGTCGGGGTAGCGGCGTGTGAAGCCGACCGCGAGAAGATCACTCAACTTCCCGCACTGCCTCATGACCGCATCGGGGTCGTAGGCGTGAGCGAACTGTAAGTCGTCCCAACGTATCCCGGAAAGGTCGCCACCGGGACCGGCCAGGTCGAGGATCGCCGGTGCGTCGGCCGGTTCCATCCGATTCACCAGGCCGTGCCCGAACAGGTATCTGCTCAAGTAGAACAACGCGAAATTGGCTTCGAAGCCTTCGGACGTGACGAACCGGGCGGCGCGGTAATACCGCGCGCCGAGCACGAGCGCGTCGACGACCGGATAGGTCGCCGCGAGCTGCTCGATCACCCGCCGGTTCTCCGTCACCAGGCTCAGATCCGCCCGGATGAACTCTATACGCGCACCGGCACCGAACGCGCCGGCGGCATCCAGGACCGCCTGCCCCTTGGATGCGCTGGTGCCGATGATGACTACCCGGTCGCCGCGGCGCAGGTAGGTCAGCGCGAGCGCCTTTCCCATGCCATCGGTCCCGCCGGTGATCACAACCGTCTTCATATCCCTTACCTCCTGATCGAACTATTCAGTCTAGTAAACTAGACTGGTAAGTCTAGATCTTATGGTCTGATTCAGTAGACCGGCAAGTTCAACTATCTGGCCCAGGGATTACAATGAGCCGATGAGCGCGTCGCAACCTCCTTCGTCCCGGCAGGAGCCGCCGCGTGGCCGTATCGACAAACGGCAGGCCATCATGGCCGCGGCGTTCACCGTGTTCGCGCGCGTGGGATACGCCCAGGCCCGGGTGGATGACATCGCTGCCGAGGCCAAGGTCGCCAAGGCCACCGTCTACCATCACTTCGGCGACAAGGAGTGCTTGTTTCGCCAAGCAGTGCAGTCGCTTTCGGAGACCGCGCTCGCGGGCAACCTGGCCGCGATCGAACAGCTGGCGTCCCCCGGTGGCGATCCGGCTACCCGATTGACGCAGGTCGGGCTCCAGCTGGTCCACTGCTATTGCACCGAGGAATCGCGCGCGTTGCGACGCTTGGTCTGCGCAGAAGCCGCGCAGTTTCCGGATCTGGTCGACCTCGTGACCGAGGTTTCCCGCCGGGCTACCGCGGCCCTGGCCGACCGGCTCGCACGGTTATCGCTGGCCGGCGTACTCGACATCGACGATCCCGATATCGCGGCTGCCCAGTTCGCCGCGCTGCTCGCTGGTCCTGCCGACGGCCTGCTTCGACTCGGCACCAACCCGGTCCCCGACCCCGAACTCCACGCCCTCACCCACGCCGCAGTGGCGACCTTCCTCAAAGCATTCGGCCGGTGAACACCTGCCGGGCCATGCGCGAACCCGGCCCGTGCCGCTATCCGGTGCGGACGAGCTGCCGGTCGGCCGGCTCGGTAATCGGTAGGTAGGACCGGGAATGCCGGGCGATCACCGCGGTGCCGGTCAGCGCCACCACAACCAATCCACCGAGCAGCACGGGATATCCGGCCAGCGGCTCGAGCAGACTGAGCAGCGACGGCAGCAGGAAGCCCAGATAGGCCAGGGCGTAGTAGGCGCCGGTCAGCGCGGCGAGTTCCCCGGGATCGGCGAAACGCTGGAGTTCGAGCAGACCGGAGACCAGCGCGATACCGTAGCCGCACCCGAGGGAGAGCGCGGCGGCGAACGCGAGCACCGGCGAGCGCACGGCGGCGGCGAGAATACTCACGCCGAGCCCGGCGGGCACCAGCGACATCGAGACCACGACGGCCCGCGCGCTGGTGGTCCGGTCCAGCCGTTTGGCGAACGGCTGGACGAGCACACCGACGGCCAGGGTGGCGACGGTGATCGCGGTCGCGTAGAGCAACCCCCATTCGCCGACCCGATCGCCGACGAGCTGCGGCATGATCGCGTAGGCCACCCCGGCCGAGCCGAAGATCCACGGCGCCATCGGCAGGATCACCCGCCGGAACCGCGGATGGCGCAATCCCGAGAAGCCGTGACCGGCACGGAGACCGGCGCCGCCCGTCTCCGGGGCCCGCCACACCAGCGGCAGCACCGCGAGCGCCAGCGCTGCGTGGACGAGATAGGGCGACACCATCGGCGCCGGGCCCCACTGGGCGAGCAGACCCGCCACACCGGCCCCGAACACGAACCCGAGAGTCATCCACAGCGCGGCCCGCCGGGCACCGGTGGCCGCCGGCGCGCCCGCCCGGACGGAGAGTTCGGTGACCCAGGTGGTGCCCACCGCCATCGCCACCGCGACCCCGAACCCGGTGACCAACCGCCCCGCGGCGATCCAGCCGACCCCGGCCGCTCCGGTCGCGAGCAACAGGCTGGCCAGCATCGACGCGAGGACACCGGCCACGGCCACCGGCCGGCGGCCGAAACGGGCGGCCAGCGCACCCGAGGTCAGCAGACCGGGAACCAGGCCGAGGACATAGGCGCCGAGCAACGCGTTCACCACCAGCGGCGAGTAACCGGCGTCGCGGTACATCACCAGTAGCGGCGTGAACTGGTTACCGCCCCAGGCGCAGACGAAGATCGCGGCCACCGCCGCGTGCCAGGAACCGTTTCTCATCGCCGGTGCGTCCCGTCCAGATGCGCTCGGAGCGCGGTGGCGAACGTGGCCGCGTCACCCGATTCGATGATCTCGATCAGTTCGGCATGCTCGCGCAGGATGACGGGGATATGGCCGGGGGCCGGCCCCAGCGCCGCGACGTTCATGCGGCGCTGCCGGTCGGCGAGACCCGTATAGAAGCGGATCAGCAGGGCGTTGCCGCCGGCCTCCACCAGGGTGCGGTGGAACCGTTCGTCGGCCTCGGCGAAGGCGTGCAGATCGTCGCGTTCGGCCCGTTCGCGCTGCACCGCGAGCGCCGCGCGCAGCTCCGCGGCCGCGACGGAGACGCGGGCAGGGGTACGGAGCAGCCGGCGGACCGCGGCGGTTTCCACCGCTTCGCGGGCGTCCAGTACATCCTCGGCTTCCCCCGGCGGCACCGGCGCGACGATCGCACCGCGCTTCGGCACCAGGGTCAGCAGTTCCTCGGCCTGCAAGCGGACGAATGCCTCCCGTACCGGGGTCCGGCTCAGTCCCAGCCGGCCGGCGATCTCGGTCTCACTGAAGAGGTGACCGCCCGGCAATTCGCCGGAGAGAACGAGTTCCTTGGTGAGCCGATAGGCGCGGTCGGCCGCGCTCACACCCATGTCACCCAAGTCATCCGATGATTTCCGCACGCCGCCACTCTAGCCCATAGATACAAGCTTGTATGCAAGCATGTACGCCAGGTCACTCCGCATTTTCACCCGGACCGGCACGCCGCCCGCCGATCGCCGGTGAGACATCGGTACGGTCGTGTCACAGTCCCCATCAGACGGCGATCGCCGACCGGAAGAAACGGACACCGACGTGCACGAGGCCTTCTACCTCCCCGATCCGGCGGACCCGCGGCGGTTCGAATCCACCGAACTGACCCGCGGCCCGTGGTCACCCGACGCCCAGCACGCCGGTCCCCCGTCCGCCCTGCTCGGCCACGTGATCGAACGCTGCGAACCGCGGCCGGGTTTCCAGGTGGGCCGGGTCGCGGTGGAAATCCTGGGCCCGGTACCGCTGGCACCGCTCACCGCGGAGGCCCGCCTGGTCCGCCCCGGCCGCAGTGTCGAAATGATCGAGGCCACCCTCTCCACCGACCGCGGGCCGGTCATGCGCGCGAACGCGTGGCGCTTCAAACTGGCCGACCCGGAACTGGACCTACCCGAGCGCTTCCGGCCCACCGGTGCCCGCCCCGGACCGGACCGGGCGCCCGAGCCGGAAGCATTCCCCTCGACACAGCAGGTGGGCTTCCACACCGGAATCGAATACCGCTTCGTCTCGGGCACGTTCGCCGAACCCGGGCCGGCGGTCTGCTGGATCCGGCTCCGGTACCCGATCGTCGCCGGCACGACACCGAGCCCGCTGGAACGCACCCTCGCGGCAGCCGATTCCGGCAACGGCGTGAGTTCGGTCCTGGACTGGAATCAGTACCTGTTCATCAACACGGACCTGACGGTCACCCTGCACCGCCAGCCGGCCGGGGAATGGGTCTGCCTCGACGCGGTGACCCACCCCCAGCCGCACGGTATCGGCCTGGCCGAATCGGAACTCTTCGACGAGAAGGGCCCGCTGGGCCGCAGTACCCAGACCCTCTTCCTCGGCCCCCGCTGACCCGCCGCCCGCCGCCCGTCGGCAGCCGGCAGGCAGCAGGCGGCAGGCGGCAGGACCTGGTCGGTCAGAACTGGTCGCACGAACTGTAGCCGGAGGCCGAGCCCCGAGACCGCAGGCGGACCCGATTTTCGTGGTCCCCACCGTGACCGGATCGCCGGCCGTTCCGGTGGCCTCAGTCGGTCTGCGCGACCTCGGCTCTCATCCGTCCCGCGGGACTCCGGCCGGCGATGTCTCCGATTCGCGTTCGCCGGGCGGGAGCTCCGGCGCAGGCCCGGCCGACGCCGTCGGCACTCCGGAACTCACCGAACGGCGTGGCCCGGCAGGGGCCTGCCCGGGAGCCCAGAGGCCCCCGGAATCCGCGCGGGCGGTCATGGCAGCGAGATCGGTCCAGGGTGTGCGACCGGCGGCCACCGCAACCGTCGGGCCGGACGCCGGCGTCGCCGCCGCAGCCACACCACCGGACCATCCGGCCGGTACGTACGACGGAACCGACCAGCCGATGGGCGCGGCCGGATCCGCGCTCGGGACCACGTGCGATACCGCGGCTTCCGGTTCCGGGACCAGCGGTGCGGCGGATTCCGGAGTGGTGGAATCGGTTCCGGTGGGTCGCACCCATGGAGAGGGCGGCGAGCCGGTCGTCCCGGTTCCGGGGACCGGCCACGAGTCCGCCGCACCGGACGCCGTACCGGCTCTCGACGCGAAGTCCGATCCGGGATGTTCCGGGCCGATGCCGGGCGCAGTCCCGGTGGTGGACTCGCCGGTCCAGGACCGGGGCGCGGGCGCGGTGCCGGATGTCGGCGGAACGGGCATCGGCGCGGGTACGGACGGTACGGGCGCGGGCACCGCCGGAGGGGGCGGGTAGGCCGGGGCGGGCGGTAGCGCGGGCCGACCGCCACCCGGGGGATGCTCCCGTTCGTGTTTCGCGCGGTAGTCGTCGAACTCCTCGCGCAACGAGTTCAGTTCCGCCGAGAGGTCGTCGACGTCGGCCGCCACCCGGTCACTCGCGGTCACCGCCTGGCTCAGGATCTCCCGCCCGCGGCGGAACGCTTCGTCGAGCAGATCCAGCGCGTGTACCTGCCCCGACATCCCGTCGGCCGGAGTCTGCGCGGCCCGGGTGTTCACGGTGGCGATCAGCGAACCCACCGCGAGCCGCCCCTCCCGCGAAATCCGTTCCGTTCCCCGGCCGATCAACGCGACGGCGCGCGTGTCCAGTGCGGCGAAACCGGCCATCACGGTGTCCAGGTGCCGCGCCTTCCGGCGGTAGTCGGCGATCCCGCTCGCCGCCACCCCGTCCATTTCCTTCGGCAGTGTCGGCGCCGGGGGCGCCTTCCGGACCCCGGCACCGAAACCGCGCCACACCTCGCACAGGTAACCCGGCAAGCCCAGATAGAGTTCGCCCACGCTGCCGGTGAGACCGGCGGGCATCCGCAGGTTCGACATCTGCGCGGGACAGCCCCCGTTGCCGATATCGGTGGTGGCGATCCGGACGAGTGGCCGCGCCTGCACCGAGACCTCATACCCCCCGAAGGCCCCGCCGAGCGCGGCTACTGGACCACCGCCGTGTTTGTTCCAGGGCAGCAGCGCCTTGGCGGCGACCCGGTCGGCCCGCTGCGCCGCGTTCGCCGGGAGAGCTTTCGTCGCGGCCGAGGCGATCCCGTCTTTCAGCAGTTTCCCACCGAGATTCGTCGCCCACGCACCGCCCGCGGCACCGATACCGGCGACGAGCGCCTCTTCGAACGCGGCGCCCGCGCCCTTGTCGTCGCCCAGGGCTCCGCCGGCGAAAGAACCGACCGCCGAGCCGAGCATCGCCCCAGGGGGCCCGAAGAAGGCCGCGCCCAGCGCCCCGCCGACGAACGCACCGCCATCGGCCCAGGTGAACCCGAAAATGCCCACAATTCACGCTATTTCGGGCATTAGCTCGCCGGAATGATTCCTGACGCGAGCCTAACGGCTCCGGGCTCGGTCTTGACGAATGCCGGAAACAATCAGAGCGACGGCACGGGCAGCACGGCGCGGAGGGCCCATCCGCCCGTCATCGAACTCCTGCGTCCCGCGTTCCAGCAGCCGGCCCACGGCGGATAGCGCGGCCGGTAGCCGATGTGCGCAGGACCGGCGGTACCGGGCGGAATCCGCACCGCCCGAACGCAACCGATCGCCCCGGGAAACGCGAACGGCCGCCGGACCGCGGTCGGTGACCGTGGACCCGGCGGCGAACCGGCGGCAGGATCAGACGGCCTGCTTCTCCCGCTCGGCGACCATCGTCAGCGCGATATCGACGATCATGTCCTCCTGCCCGCCCACCAGACGCCGGCGACCGGCCTCCATCAGCAGGGTGCGGACGTCGATTCCGTAGCGTTCGCTCGCGGCCTCGGCGTGCCGCAGGAAGCTGGAGTAGACGCCCGCGTAGCCGAGGGTCAGCGTCTCCCGGTCCACCCGCACCGGCCGGTCCTGCAGCGGCCGGACCAGATCATCGGCGGCATCCTGCAACTTGAACACATCGCAGCCGTGCTTCCAGCCCAGTATATCGGCGACCGCCACGAACGCCTCGATCGGGGTATTACCCGCGCCCGCACCGTGACCGGCGAGCGAGGCGTCGACGCGGCGCACCCCGTTCTCCACCGCGACCACCGAATTCGCCACCGACAGCGACAGATTCTCGTGGGCGTGGATACCGAGTTCGGTCTCCGGATCGAGCACGTCCCGGTAGGCCAGGATCCGGTCACGGACGCCGTTCATGGTGAGCCGGCCACCGGAATCGGTGACGTACACGCAATGCGCGCCGTAACTCTCCATCAGCTTGGCCTGCGCGGCCAGCTGCGCCGGTTCGGCCATATGGCTCATCATCAGGAATCCCGAGACGTCCATACCGATCTCACGCGCGGTGGCGATGTGCTGGGCGGCGACATCGGCTTCCGTGCAGTGGGTCGCGACCCGCACCGACCGCACCCCGAGCCCCCAGGCCCGCCGCAGATCTTCGGCGGTGCCGACACCGGGCAGCAGCAGGCTGGTGAGCCGGGCGTTCTTCAGATTGGCCGCGGCGGCCTCGAGCCAGGTCCAGTCACTGTGTGAGCCGGGCCCGTAGTTCACCGACCCGCCCGCCAGACCGTCACCGTGCGCGACTTCGATGGCGCCGACGCCCGCGTCGTCGAGCGCGGCCACGATCTTGCCGACGTTCTCCGGAGTGATCCGGTGCCGGATGGCGTGCATACCGTCGCGCAGCGTCACATCCTGGACGAAAACCGACGTCGCCGATTCGGTCGAGGTCATCGTGCGTTCTCCTTGGGTATCGGGCTCTGACGCGCTCACGCGTTCTGCTGGCTGTTCTGCGCGATCCGCTCGGCGACCTGCAGCCCGGCCGAGGTCATGATGTCGAGGTTGCCGGCGTAGGCGGGCAGATAGTGGGCCGCGCCCTCGACCTCGAGGAATACCGAGACCCGGTGGGTCGGGAATTTGTCGTTGTCCTTCGCGAGCAGTGTGTGCACCGGCTGGTCGGACGGGATCTGGTCGATCTGCACTTCCTGCTTGAGCCGGTAACCCGGGACGTAGGCGGCCACATCCTCGACCATTTTCACCACCGAGGCCCTGATCCGGTCGTGCGAATCCTCGTCGGGGGCGTTCACCAGGCAGAAGACGGTATCGCGCATGATCAGCGGCGGCTCCGCCGGATTCAGGATGATCACCGCCTTGCCGCGTTCGGCACCGCCCACGGTTTCGATGGCATGCGAGGTGGTTTCGGTGAACTCGTCGATATTGGCGCGGGTGCCCGGTCCGGCGGACTTGGACGCGATGGACGCCACGATCTCGGCGTAGGCCACCGGTACGACCCGCGAGACAGCGGCCACGATCGGAATGGTCGCCTGGCCGCCGCAGGTCACCATGTTCACGTTCTGCGCGCCGAGGTGTTCCTCGATATTGACCGCGGGCACCACGAACGGCCCGATCGCCGCGGGCGTGAGGTCGATCAGGCGTTTACCCAGCGGGGCGAGCCGGGCATGGTTCTGCTCGTGCGCCTTGGCCGAGGTCGCGTCGAAGATGATCTCGATCTCGTCGAAGTTCGGCAGCGCCACCAGTCCTTCCACACCTTCGTGCGTGGTGGGGACCTTCATGCGGGCGGCACGCGCCAGACCGTCGGACTCCGGGTCGATGCCGACCATCGCGCCCATCTCCAGGAACCGGGAATGCCGCAGCACCTTGATCATCAGATCGGTGCCGATATTGCCGGATCCGATGATCGCGACCTTGGTGCGGGTGTTGTTGTCACTCATTGCGAGACCTCCGAGGCGGTGGTGAAGGAAGCCGAGACCGTCCCGAGGCCGGAGATGGCGGCGGTGACGGCGGCGCCGGGGTGCAGCGGCCGCATCGGGCCGAGCGCACCGGAGAGGATCACCTGCCCGGCTCGCAGCGGCTCACCGAAGGTGCGGGCCTGCTGCGCGAGCCAGGACAGGGCGTTGAGGGGGTCGCCGAGGCAGGCGGCGCCGTTACCGGTGGAGACCTCTTCGCCGTCGATGCGCATACTCATGACGACGTCGATCGGCTCGAAGTCGTCGAGTCTGCGGCGTTCGGTGCCGAGCACGTAGAGCCCACTCGAGGCGTTGTCGGCGACGGTATCGGCGAAGGAGATGTTCCAGTCGGTGATCCGGCTGTCCACGATCTCCAGCGCGGCCACCGCTTCGGATACGGCCGCCCGGCACTGCGCGATATCGAGCGGCCCCTCGGCCAGGTCTTCGCCCAGGATGAACGCGACCTCGGCCTCGGCCTTCGGCTGCAGCAGCCGGTCGATCGGGATCACATCACCGTCGACGTAGGCCATATCGGAGAACAGCACCCCAAAATCGGGCTGGTCCACGCCCAGCTGCTGCTGGACGGCCTGCGAGGTGGCGCCGATCTTACGACCGACCACCGTGACCTCCGGGGTGATCCGGGCGGCGTTGAACCGCTCCTGGATCCGGTAGGCGGTGGCGACATCGTCGGGGCCGATCAAATCCTCGCGCAGCGGCGCACAGGTCCGGCGCGTTTCCGCGGCGGTGATCAGTCGTTGCGCTGCCCGGGTGACGATCGATTCGTCGATTCCGGGCCCGCTGTCACTGATGCTGTCGACAGTGGTGGCCACCGCGACCTCCGTTCTCCTCTTCGTTGGGGGTGTCACCAGTGCACACCCTCGGCAGAGCGCTGACCAGTAAACTGGTCCACTGAATGGACCAACCAGGAGAAGAGGCCGCCATGCCCGAAGACCGGCTCGACGAGCGGTCGGTCCTGGGGCGGGCACTGTTGATCCTGGAGTCGTTCGGCGTCGAGGACGGGGCCGTCGGCCTGTCCGAACTCACCCGCCGCACCGGCCTGCCGAAGGCCACGGTCCACCGGATGTGCCGGGATCTGGTGACGGCGCGGCTGCTGAGCGTGTCGCCGGAGGGGTACCGGCTCGGCCGCGGACTGTTCGAGCTGGGGATGCGGGCGGCCACCGAACGAACGCTGCTGGAGGTCGCCGTGCCGTTCCTCCAGGACCTGTTCACCCGCACCCGCGAAACCGTCCACTTCGGTGTGCGTGACGGCGACGAGGTGGTCTACATCAGCAAGATCGGCGGGCACCGCCAGGCCCGCGCCCCCTCCCGGATCGGCGGCCGGATGCCGCTGTACTGCACAGCGATCGGCAAAGCCCTGCTCGCCTACTCCGGACCCGAGACGGTCGACCGCATCCTCACCGGGCCGCTCGTCCGGCGCACGCCCCGCACCGTGGTCGGCCCCGGTCTGCTGCGCGCGCAACTGGCGCAGGTCGTCGAACGGGGGCTGGCCTACGAATACGAGGAGTCCGCGGTGGGAATCGTCTGCGTGGCCGCCCCGGTCCTCGGCACCGACGACCGTCCCGTCGCGGCGATCTCGGTCACCGGCCCCGCCGGGCGCTTCCATCCCGAGGCGCACGCGGCGTCGGTCCACGCGGCCGCCGCGGGGGTGGCGTCCATCCTGGCCCGGCGCGGCAACATGCCGACCTAGACGAACCGGCCCGGTAGACGAATACACAGGCAGTCGAGCGTCCGATCTATGTCGGGGGTCCGGCCCTGCCGTGTTCAATCGCTTCATGAGTACCGACACCGGTTCGCTGACCGACCAGGACCTGGAATTCCTCCGACGCCCCCTGCACGGTTTCCTGTCCGTGGCCGGAGGCCCGCTCCCGCCGCAACCCCGGCCGGTGTGGTTCGAGGCCACCGCCGCGGGCACCGTCGAACTGTTCACGGGCCCGGATTCGCTCAAGGTGCGCCATCTCCGCCGCGACCCCCGCGCCTCGCTCGTCGTCGCCGCTCCGGTCGGTGAACCCGAGCGCTGGGTGTCGGTCGCCGGCCGCGCCACGGTGGAACCCGACGGCGCCCGGGACCTGTGCGCCCGCCTCGCCGCCCGCTACTGGGACCTCGGCGACCCGGCGCACGCCGACACCCTCGCCGGCATGCTGACCGAGGAATGGGTCCGTTTCGTCATCCACCCGGACACAGTTCTGCGCTACACCCACTGACCTCGGTCGATCCGAACGGCCCACCGCACACACCCGAAAAGCGCGACCCCCGCGGGGGACGCGCTTCACGGCTGGTTACGGGGTGTTACCGCGAGGGGTCACGGTTGAACAGTTTCTTCGACCACAGGTAGCCGCCGAGGGCGGTGACGGCGCACCAGGCCAGTGCGATCCACAGGTTGTTCTCCAGTGGCTCGTCCATCAGCAGCCCGCGCAGGGTTTCGATGATCGGTGTGAACGGCTGGTATTCGGCGAACCAGCGCAGACCGGCCGGCATGGATTCCACCGGGGCGAACCCGAGGAAGGGCAGCAGCAGCAGCGGCATACCGACATTGCTGGCGGATTCGACGGTTTTGCTCGCCTGACCGAGGGCGACGGCCAGCCAGACCAGGGCGAAGGTCACGACCATCAGGAACCCGGCCGTGGCCAGCCATTCCAGCGGGCTCGCGGTGGGGCGGAACCCGACCAGGACCGCCACGCCGAGCACCAGCGCCAGGCTGATCATCGTCTGGATCAGGCTGCCCAGGACGTGTCCGGTGAGTACCGAGACCCGGGCGATATGCATGGTGCGGAACCGGGCGATGATGCCCTCGGTCATATCCATCGCCACCGAGATCGCCGTGCCCTGGACGGCGGCGGTGATGGTCATCAGGAGTATCGCGGGAGCGATGAAATCGACGTACTCGCCGCGGCCGCCGGTCGGCCCGCCGAGGCCGGCGCCCATGGTGCCGCCGAAGACGTAGACGAACAGCAGCAGGAACACGACCGGCATCCCGACCAGCATCACCGTCATCGACGGGTAGGCCAGCATATGTTCGAGATTGCGGCGCAGCATGGTGGCCGAATCGCGCAGCGGATGGAAGCGCGGCGGGGCGGTGGGGGTGATGGTGCTCATCGGGCGGTCACTTTCCGGTCGGAGGGGTTGCCGGTGAGGGCGAGGAAAACGTCGTCGAGGTCGGGGGTGTGCACGGAGAGTTCGTCGACCTCGATCGCCCGTTCGTCGAGCAGGTCGATCACGGTTTTCAACGACCGCATACTGCCGTCGCTGGCGACCCGCAGCGCCATCGCGTCGCCGTCGCGGGTGGCCCGGTCCAGTACGCGCAACGCCTTCTCGAGACCCTGCTGATCAGCGAACCGCAGGCGCATATGACCACCCGGGATTCGGCGCTTCAGCGCATCCGCGGTGCCCTCGGCGACGATGCGGCCGTGGTCGAGAACCGCGATCCGGTCGGCCAATTCGTCGGCTTCCTCCAGGTACTGCGTGGTGAGGAAGATGGTGACTCCTCCGGCGACCAGGTCCCGGACGATCTGCCACATATTGCGGCGGCTGCGCGGATCCAGTCCGGTGGTCGGCTCGTCGAGGAAGATCACCTGCGGGCTGCCGACCAGGGTCATCGCCAGATCGAGACGCCGCCGCATACCACCGGAATACGTCGACGCCGGTTTCTTGGCGGCCTCGACCAGATCGAACTGTTCGAGCAGCTGCGCGGTGCGCTGCCGGGCGTGGTGCCGGGTGAGGTGGTGCAGATCCGCCATCAGCAGCAGGTTCTTCTCCCCGCTGAGCAGGTTGTCCACCGCGGAGAACTGACCGGTGACACCGATCGCGGCGCGGACGGCGTCCGATTCGCCGGCGATATCGTGGCCGGCGACCCGGATATCGCCGCCGTCGGCGTTGATCAGTGTGGACAGGATCTGGACGGTGGTGGTCTTACCGGCGCCGTTCGCGCCGAGCAGGGAGAAGATCGTGCCCTGCGGCACGGTCAGATCGATACCGTCGAGGACGAGTTTGTCTCCGAATGATTTCCGCAATCCGGTCACGGCGATCGCCGGGGACTGTTGGCTGGTCATGGTGTTCCTTTTTCTCGGGACGGGACAGGGCGTCAGGAGCGCTGGACGGTGATATCGCCGAAGGAGGTGCGGCCGCGCACCTCGACGGTCTCGTCGGATTTCTCGGGCCCGGCGGCATCGGTGAGCAGATTTCGCACGGCGCCGAATTTCGTATTCACCGACAGCCAGGCGGCGGTGCCCTCGGCGATACCGATCTCCAGATCGCCCATGGCGGTCTCGATCTCGACCGAGCCGCGGACCACTTCGTCGAGCCGGATACCGCCGTTCGACGATTTCGCGTGGACGTCGGCGCCGGCCCGTTCGATGCGGATATCGCCGTTCGCCGCGCGCACCCGCGCTTCGCCGGTGACCGCGCCGATCACGGTCTCGCCGTTGGAGTTCTTGACCTCCGCGACCCCCCGCACCTCGCCGAGCCGGACCTTGCCGGAACCGGTAGAGATCTCGGCGTCACCGGTGACGGTCTCGGCGGTGACGTGACCGGCCGCGGTCTTGACCCGCAGCGGGCCGGTCCGGTCCAGCCGGACATTACCGGCGGAGGTTTCGAGCCCGCACTGTCCGAGCAGGCCGGTGCCCCGGACATCCCCGGCCTGCAGGTCGGCGGAAACCCGTGAACCGCTGGGCAGTTCGATATCCACATCGACGGCCCGGGATTTGTTGGAGAAGTCGATGCGCCGCCTCGGGCCGGTTACCCGCAGCACCCCGTTCGTGTAGTCGACGCGAACCTGCGATGCGGCCTTCACATCGGAATCGTCGGATTCATCGGTCGGGCGGACCTCGACCACGGTGTCGGTCCGGTCGCTCGCGGCGAGCCGTACGTGCCCGAAGCCGAGCTCGATGGTGACCGAAATCGGTTCCGGGGTGTCGTATTTTGGCATGGGAGTCTCCACATCATGAGAAGGTGAGCCGTTTCCGCAGGTCGGGGAAACGGAGTGAAAGAGTGTGCGGGAGCGGTTAACGCACCCAGCCGGTGAACGCCTGTTTGGCGCCGCGCGGTTCGGGACGCTGTTCGGGTTCGGGTCGCTGCAGGGCGGCGGCGGCCGCCCGGACCAGCCACGCGTTGACCGAACGCCCTTCCCTGGCCGCGGCCTCTTCGATCGCGGCCTTGAGCTGTTCGGGCATACGGACGTTGATCCGCGCGGCGGGGCCTTCCTCGGCGATCAGCGGTTCCCCGTCCGCGACGCCGCCCCCGGCGGCCGTGGTGTCGCCGGCCCGCTCCGCGGGTGGCGCGGTGACGACGAAATCCGGATCACGACCCCGCAGCCGCAGTTCCACCGACCCCGGTGCCAGATCCACGGTGATCTCATCGGCGGCGGCCGCCAGCGTCTCCAGCAAGGTCATCCGGATCGCCGATTCGAGCGAGCCGGACAGCTGCTCGACCAGTGCGCGAGACTCCTCGCCGCTGGTTTCGGCGAGGGTCGCGAACTCTCGTCCGAGGTTGCTCACGTAGCTGGTCAAGTCCATGGCACCACTATGGCACAGTCGATGGCACACAAGCAATCTTTTTGGCATCAAAATGGCACACACATGGCACCATCAGCGGCCCTGAGCTCCTCGATATCGCCCGTTGACGCAGGTAGGGAGGTATTTACGTCCGGCCGAGAATTTTCCGAACCGGGGTGCCATCACTCCGTTTCGGGAGCCGCATTGTCGTCATCGCCGACTGGTATGGGCGGTTCGGGTGCGCCACCGCTGTATCCGATCCGCACGCAGCACCGCACGAACTCGCCCACCACCGCGTTCTCCTCGGCCGCCGGTGTCCAGACCACCCCGACCCGGCTCGGGGCGACCCCGGTGACCGGCCGGTAGACGATGCCGGGCCGGGCATAGAACCGGGCACTCGACTCCGGCGCGAGAGCGATCCCGTATCCGTTGGCGATCGCACTCAGCCATTCGTCGGGCTGGTCGGTGACCGCACCGATCCGCGGCACCCGGCCGGCACGTTCCTCGGTGGCGAGCCAGAAGTCCCGCCAGCCGCCGGTCTCCGTCGGCGCCGCCACGAACGGCTCGTCGAGCAGTTCGGCGAAGTCGACTACCCCCCGGCTCGCGAGTGGATGCGAGGACGCCAGCGCCACCCAGCGCGGTTCACCGAACAGCTCCCGCACCCGTAACTCGTCCGCACCGGGAAACGGCAACCGGAGGATCGCGACATCCACCTCGGCCGCGGCCAGGCCGCCCGTCGGATCTCCCCACGACGCCTGCCGCATCTCCACTCGCCAGCCCGGTTGCCGGCGCGCGAACTCCGCGATGATCCGCGGTGTCGCCTCATTGGCTGCGCTGGCGAGAAAGCCCACCCGCAGCACGCGCGCTTCCCGACCGGCCGCCCGCCGGGTCTCCCGCAGGATCCGGTCCCACCCGGCGAGCAGATCGGGGACTTCCGCGGCCAGTTCCGCACCCGCCGCGGTGAGTGCCATCCCGCTCCGCGACCGGTCGAACAACCGGACACCCAACAGGTTCTCCAATTGCCGGATCTGTTTGGTCAGCGACGGCTGCGAAACATAGAGACGTTCCGCGGCCCGGGTGAGGTTGCCCTCCGCCGCGACCGCGGCGAAATAGCGCAGCAACCGGGTGTCGACATCCATTCCCCCAGGTTATGGATGCAGGTATTGGCGGGCGGGCACCGGGCCGCGAAGAGTGGATTCCGTACCCGCGGGCCCGGCATTCCGCGCCCGCGCACCGACCAGTTCGAGAGAAGCCCGCCGATGCACACCACCTATCTCGTCGTCACGATCGCCGCCATCGCGGCCAATGCCGGTATGGCCGTCGCCGACTTCGCCCGGGCGGATTTCGTACTCGCCAATTCGGCCGAAGTGGGTGTGCCGCGGAGCTGGATCCCGTGGCTCGCGACCCTCAAGATGGCGGGCGCGATCGGGCTGCTGCTCGGACTCCTCGGTATGCGGGAACTGGGCGTCGCCGCGGGCGCGGGCCTGGTGTTGTTCTTCGCGGGGGCGCTCGTCGCCCACCTGCGCGCCCGCGTGTTCTACAACCTCGCATTCCCGGGCGCCTACTTCGCGTCGGCCGTGGCCGCCACCGCCTTCGCCGCGGCACAGTGACTTCGGCCGGCGCGGCTACCCCCGCGGACGCGGCGCCATCACCACCGCCAGACCGTCGAGCAGCCGTTCCAGCCCGAACGCGAACAACGATTCCAGCTCCACAACCGCCGGGGCCGACTCCGTGAGCCGGTCGATCAGCGGTCCTTCCGCACCGGGTTCGCTGGTGCCCCACCGACGATCGGCCGACTCCGGATCCGGTGGGGCGGTCGCCTCGGTTTCGATATCGATCGCGATACCACGCACAAAGTTCACCAGGGTGGCGTAGATATGCCGCCGAGTGCCGGGATCGACGACCGAATCGTCGAAGGCGCGCATCGTCCACGTTTCGTACGCGGCCATCGCCGGCAGGGTGGCCGGGCGGGTGAGGGAGACCAGCCGCGGCAGCCACGGATGACGCCGGTATGCCTCCCATTGCAGCCGCGCGGCCACGCCCAGATGCGAGCGCCGATCCGGTGGTGGGTCCGGATAGTCGATCTCCGCGAACGCGGCGTCCGCGATCAACCGGGTGAGGTCGGAATCGGCCCCGAGATGCCGGTGCAGGGTCATCGTGGCGACACCCAGTTCGGTGGCGACGCTGTGCAGCGACAGTGCCGCGAGACCGCCGGTATCGGCGATATCCACCGCCACCCTGATGACGCGTTCGCGATCCGGTCCCGCATCCGTGCGCGACGGCAGCCGCCGGGACGCGACCGCGGCGCGGACCCGGGCGGCGGAGTCGATCGCGCCGGCCTGCGTCAGCGCTGCCAGGGCCGCGGTCGCGGCGGCCATGGCGACACCGAATTCGCGCACGATCGCCCGGGTGGTGGGAACGGGATCACCCGGCCGCAACTCCCCGGCGGCGATACGCCGTTCGATCTCGGCGACGATCCGGAGGTACGGCGGTGGAGCCTCGGTCACCTGGTAATGGTGCCACGGGCCGGCGGCCGGGGGAACCGTGTTCGGCACAGACCGAACGGTATCGGGCCGGAAGCCGGGTTCCGCGCAGCGATTGCGCGGGGTCGCGGCGGTATCACCGTGAGGGCCATGTCGCCCGGCAGGAAGCGCCGCGGCGGGCGTCGCCCGATAGCGCGATCGGTGACGGCCCGGTGCGCGGCGGACGGGTTGTGGGCCCGGCCGGAATCCCGAGCGCGTGGGTGATTTCCGCGGAAGCCGGTGAGCGGAATGTAATCCAGTCGTGTCAGCACTTCACGGGGGCGAAACGTGGCCTCCGTAATTTCTGTATCCGAGCTTGGATCCAAACTCGGATACAAGACGGAGTGCTTCATACGAGGAGAACCTATGGTCTCGCCTACCGCACCCGGCATCCATATCGGCGGTCTCACCAAGACATTCAAGGCCGGCCGCAAGGAAGTGACCGCACTCGACGGCGTGGACATCCAATCCGGCGAAGGGGAATTCGTCACCCTGCTCGGGCCCTCGGGATGCGGTAAGAGCACGGTGCTGCGCATCCTGGCCGGACTGGAACCGCAGAGCTCCGGGGTCGCCCTGGTCCACGGCGAGACCCCGCGCGAAATGCGCCGCCACGACCACCTCGGTATCGCGTTCCAGGACGCGGCCCTGCTCCCGTGGCGGTCGGTGCGCACCAATATCCGGCTGCCGCTGGAAGTCTCCCGGAAACGGGTCGACGACGACGCCATCGATGCCCTCATCGACCTCGTGGGCCTCACCGGCTTCGAGACCGCCCGCCCGGCGCAACTGTCCGGCGGGATGCGGCAGCGGGTGGCGATCGCCCGCGCCCTGGTGGTGGAACCGCGGGTACTGCTGCTGGACGAACCGTTCGGCGCCCTCGACGATATGACCCGCCAGAACCTCAACGTGGAACTGCTGCGGATCTGGACCGAACGCCCCGCGACGACCCTGATGGTGACCCACGGGATCTCCGAAGCCGTATTCCTGTCCGACACGGTGGTGGTGATGAGTCCGCGGCCGGGGCGGGTCCAGAAGGTGGTCGATATCGATCTCCCCCGCCCCCGCACTCCGGAAATGATGCGGACCAGCGCGTTTCACGAATACGTGGATCTGCTCTCCGCCGTTCTGTTCGGCGCCCGGGAGAGCGGGGCCGCACCTGTCGCGGCCGGGGTGAACGCATGAGCAATCGGAGATACCTGGCGGTCGCGGGGACGCTGATCGTTCTCGCCGCCTGGCAGGTCGCCGGAACCACCGGAATCCTGGGTCCGGCGATCGCACCGCCGTCGGCGATTCTCGGCGGTCTGATGGAGGACGGACTCGCCTTCTACAACCTGCACCTGCCCGTAACCCTCGCCTCGGCGGCCGCGGGCTTCTTCTGGGGCAACCTGGCGGCGATCGGCTGCGCGGCCCTGGTGCTCACGGTGCCCGCGGTGGAGAAACTGGTGCTGCAGATGGGTATCGCCTCGGCCTGTATCCCGCTGATCGCCATCGCGCCGATCCTCGCGGCCTGCTTCAACGGCCCGGTGACCTCGGCGATCATGGCCGCGGTCTCGGTCTTCTTCACCACCCTGGTCGGCACGCTCAACGGGTTGCGCCACGCCGACCCCGTCTGCGCCGATCTGGTCCGCGCCTACGGCGGCGGCCGGTATCTGGTGCTGCGCAAGGTCCAGTTGCTCTACGCGCTGCCGAATATCCTCACCGCTCTGAAGATCGCGGTACCCGCGGCGCTGCTGGGCACGGTGATCGGCGAATTCATGGGCCAGGAACGCGGACTCGGCGCCGCCCTGGTGGTCGCGCAGCAATCCAGCGATGTGGTGCGCACCTGGGGCATCACCCTGGTGTGCAGCGTGCTGGCCGGCGGCGTCTTCCTCCTCGTCGCGGCGGTGGAGCGTTTCGCCACCCCATGGGCCGCCGGAACCGAATCGGAGGCCCGGGCATGAATACGCTCCTCGTCGATCGTCTCGCCCGCAGCGCCGGTCGCACCCTGCTCACCTTCGCCGGCGCGGTCGTCGCCATCGTGGTCGTCTGGACCGTATTCCTGCGCACGGTGAATGTGAGCCCGTTCGTCGCGAAATCCCCCGGCGACGTCATCGGCTACCTGCTCACCGCGCCGGAGGCCGCGGCGAACCGGTCCGCCATCGCGGCGGATCTGACCCGGACCCTCGCCGATGCCGCCTACGGGTACGTATTCGGACTCGGTCTGGCGGCCGCCGTCGCGCTGCTGTTCTACTTCTCCCGGACCGTCGAGGCCATGTTCACCCCGGCGCTGACCGCGATGCACGCGATCCCGATGGTGACCGTCACCCCGATCCTGGTGCTGATCTTCGGCCGGGGCGCCTTCGCCACCGCGGTGATCGGCGCGGCGGTGGTCGTGGTGCCGGCGCTGCTCACGATGCTGCACGGTATCCGGGCGACCCCGCGCACCGATCTCGACATGATCACCGCGTTCGGCGCCTCGCCCCTGACCGCGTTCCGCAAGGTCTCGCTACCGCACGCGATCCCGACCTGGTTCGCGGCCGCGCGGGTCGCGGTGACCACCTCGGTCGTCGGCGCGCTGCTGGCCGAATGGCTGGCGACCGGTGAAGGCCTCGGCGGCCAGATGCTGCGGGCCGCCAACGAATTCCAGTTCGACCGGCTGTGGGCCTCGGTGGTGGTCCTCACCCTGGTCTGCGTCGTGATCTACCAGGTCGTGGCCATCGTCGAGGAACTCGTCGCCACCCGCATGAGTGCTCCCCGCTGAGCGTTCCCGCCCGACCGTCCCCGCCCGCACAACAACCCGGAGCACCCATGTCTGCACAATTCGACCGCCGCAAATTCCTCACCCGGAGCCTGGCCGCCGGTGGCCTCGCCCTGGCCGGTTCGGCCGCGCTCACGGCCTGCGTATCGGGCGGCTCGGCCGCCACCGGCTCCGGCGACGGGTTCGGCGTCGCTTCCCAGCGTCTCGCGTGGATCAAGAACACCCAGTTCGCCGGTAGCTATTTCGCCGACCGCAACGGCTACTACCGGGAGGCCGGGTTCACCGGTTCGGATCTGGTGTCGGGTGGGCCGACCGCACCGCCCATCGAATCCGATGTCCTCACCCGCACCTTCGCCGGTGTCACGCAGGTGCCGATCGTGGGGTCGGCGGTCGCCAAGGGCGCGCCCCTGAAGATCGTCGGCGCGGTGTACCAGCGGTACGCGGGCTGCATCATGTCGATGGGCGCGACACCGATCGACAGCCCGGAAGACCTCTACGGCAAGACCATCGGCTGCGCGTCGTCCAGCGAACCGGTGTGGCGCACCTATATGGCCGCGCTGGGACTCGACCAGTCCCGGATCAACACGGTCCCGGTCCAGGGCGACCCCATCGGTATGACGGCCGGCGAGATCGACGGCTACCTCGGCTTCATCAACAGCCAGGTCGTGGACCTGCGGCACAAGGGGTTCGATATCCATGCCAGGCTGCTCGCCGATATGGGTTTCCCGCTGGTGGGCCAGACCTACATCACCACCCAGGACAATATCGACAACCACCGCGACAAGCTGAAGGCGTTCCTGAAGGCCGAGATCCGCGGCTGGAAGGATGTGCTCGCCGATCCGAAGCTGGCCGCCGATATCACCGTCGACGAGTACGGCCGCACCCTCGACCTGGACCGCGCCGCCACCCTCGACTGCTGTCTCGCGGGCAACGAACTCATCCGCAACGGCACCGCCGGGCAGCAGATCGTCGCGATCTCCGACGAGGACGCCGCCGCCAATATCGCCTCGATCGCGGCGGGCGGCCTGAAACTGTCGGTCGGGGACCTCTTCGAACTCGGGCCCATCCGCGAGGTGTACGCCGAGAACCCCGACCTCGCTCTGTCCTGACCCCCGCAGCTCTCCGAAAGGCCAGTTCATGCCCGCATCCAGTACTCCGGACTATGTGGTCACCGGCGCCACCGTGGTCTCCCACGACGGCCGCCACCGGCACGATATCGCCGTCGCGGACGGCAAGGTGCTCGCCGTGGGGGACGGTCTCGCCGCCGACGGTGTCCCGACGCTCGACGCGACCGGCCTGCTGGTCCTGCCGGGTCTCGTGGATATGCACGTTCACCTGCGCGAACCCGGGATGACGGAAAAGGAGGACTTCGCCAGCGGTACGCGCGCCGCGGCCGCCGGCGGGGTGACCACCGTCGTCGATATGCCGAACACCAAACCGCCCGTCGCCACGGCCGAACGGTACCGGGACAAGCTGGAACTGGTGCGCGGCAAGGCGTATGTCGACTTCGGGCTCTACGGCATGCTCGACCACGACAACGCCGAGGAGATCGCCGGGATGGCCGAACTGGGCGCCATGGGTTTCAAACTCTTCATGGGCCAGACCACCGGCGACAACCGCTGCCCCAACGACGCGGCGATCTTCCGCGGGCTGGAGGCGGCGGCCGCCGCCGATCTGGTGGTCGGCGTACACGCCGAGAACGACCATCTGCTCCGTATGTTCGGTGACCGGCTGCGCGAATCGGGCCGTAAGGACCCCCGCGCCCATCTGGAGGGCCGGCCCGCGTTCGTCGAGGTGGAGGCGGTCACCCGGATCATCACCATGGCCACCGAGGCCGGGACGAAACTGCATATCCACCATCTGTCGACGGCGGCGGGCCTGAACCGGGTCCGGGATCTGCGGGCGCAGGGGCACCGGGTGACGATCGAGACCCTGGTCGCGCACCTGTTCCTGGACGATTCGGCCTACGACGACTACGGCAATCTGATCAAACTGAATCCGCCGATCCGCCCCGCCGCCGATGTGGAGGCACTGTGGGCGGGCATCGCCCGCGGCGATGTGGACATCATCGCCACCGACCACGCCCCGCATACCGCCGAGGAACAGGCCGAACCGGATGTCTGGCAGGCCTACGGCGGCTTCATCGGCGTGGAAACCATGCTCCCGCTGCTGCTCACCGCGGCGGCCCGGGGCCGGCTCACCATCGAGGATATCGTGCGACTGTGCTGCTACCGGCCCGCGCAGCGCTGGTCCATCGCGTCCAAAGGGCAGCTGGCGCCGGGATTCGACGCCGATTTCGTGCTCGTCGATCCCACCGTCGAATCCACCCTCGACGCGGCCGGACTGCATTCGAAACATACGGTGACGCCCTACCACGGCTGGCCGCTGACCGGATCGGTGCTCGCGACCTACCTGCGCGGACAACTGGTCTACGAAAAGGGTGACATCATCGGGGAACCCGCCGGCCGCCAGGTGATGCCGGCCCGCCGGCCCGCCACCGCGGCGTCCTGAGTGTCGCGATATCCGTTGGCCCGGAACAGCACGGTTCATGAACAGCACAAGGGAGAAGTCGTGACCGAGACACAGGTATCTCTGCTCGACTCCGGCGGCGACGGCGCCGTCACGATGCGCAACGCGGTGGCGCGCTGCCTGGACGAGGTCCGCCGGCTGGGTGTCCCGGGCGCGGCGGCCACCGAGACCTGCGGCGGTTCGCTCGCGGTGATCGCCGGGATCGGCACCACCGCGCCGCACGCGCTGCGCGGAACACTACTGCTCGACGCGCTCACGGCCCAGGATGTCGAAGTGGCCGACGCCCTGCCGTTCGCCGATCCGGATGCCCTGGCCGCCGATGGTTCCTGGGATCTGGCGCTGGTACTGAGCCCGTGGAAACAGCGGGTGGCCGACCGGCTGGAATCCTTGACCGAATCGGCGACCCGCACCGGCGTCGTGGATACCGTGGTGCGTGGCGCCGGAACGACGGCCGGGGTCAACACCAACAGCTGGGCGGCGCAGGCGGCGATGGAGACGGTTCTGGGCGGGCGGGCGCCGGCGAGCGTCCTGGTCCTGGGTGCGGGCGGCTCTTCGAACTCGGTCGCGCTGGCCTGCCGCCGGGCCTGGCCCGCCACCCGGCTCGTGGGCAGCGCCCGCGATCCCGAGGCGCTGGCCGGCTGGGCGCGGCGCTTCGAGGCCGAGCAGGTGGCGCCCGCGGAGTTGAAAGCGCTGTGCGCCGAGGAGATTCCGGCGCTGATCGTCAACACCACCACCTGGGGTGAGACCGATGATTCCGAGACCCGGCCCTTCGCCTTCGATTTCGCCGAGCTCACCGCACCCGGCAACTGCTACTTCGATCTGAACAACCGGGTGTCGGCGCTCCAGACCGCGGCATTGCGGGCGGGGATGAACGTGATGTCGGGGACCTTCATGCAGCGGGTCACCAACGCCTGCCGGGCGGCGCTGCTGAGCGCGGGCCCGCGGTGAACCCCCCGCCCGGTACGGGACTCACCCACCCGCGGGAACAGATGAGCGTCCGCGAACAGGTGTACCGGTTCCTGCGCCAGCAGATCACCACCGGGAAGTACGCCGGCGGGATCCGGCTGACCGAGGAACAGATCGCCGAGGAACTCGGCGTCAGCCGGACCCCGATCCGGGAGGCGCTGCAACGGCTCACCAGTGAAGGGCTGGTCGAGCGAGTGCGGCGGGGACAGCTCGTGGTGGTGGAATTCGACGCCGCCGCCCGAGCCGAACTGCACGAACTCCGCATCGCCTTCGACACCGTCGCGGCCAAGATGCTCACCGCCAAAACCGATTCCGTCGATTGGTCCGCGCTGTACGCGCTGCTGGATCCGCTCGGCGCCGCGCTCAACGAATACGGTGTGACCTCGCCGCAGTATTCGATGGCCCATCTCGACTTCCACATGGCCATCAACCGGGCCGCGTTCACGCCGGTCACCTCGTCGTTCCTGCAACGCCAGGCGTTCCTCTACCCCACCGACGACTACGTCCAGCAGCCTGGACACGAACCGGTATCCCAGCACCGGACCCTGCTCGACGACCTCTCCAGCGGCGATCTCGAACGCGCCACCACGGCCGCCCGGATCCACGCGCTGCGCGGACCCGGCAACACCACCCTCACCTAGTCACGTCGGTCCGCGCATCCGCGCCGCGACGCCGCAAAAGGAGCTTCATCATGTCCGACGACGCCGTCCTCATGTTCGTCAACGGCCAGGCCATGCGTGGCGGGTCGCTCAACGACGCCCTCGCCTCGGCCCGGTATCTGGGCGCGGTGCGTACCGCGCCCAGATACCGGTTCTTCTCCTTCGACGATGTATTCCCCGGTCTCGCAAGGGTTTCCGAAGGCGGCTGGCAGGTGCCCGGCGAGATCTACCGGGTGTCCTACGCCGATCTGCGCGATAACCTGCTGCCCCGCGAACCCGCCGAACTGGAACTCTCGGTGATCGAGTTGGAGGACGGCCGCGGCTCGCTGAGCATGGTGTGCCGCCACCTGCCCGGACCGGGCGATCCGGCCCGCGAGATCACCGCGCCCGGCGGCTGGCGCGAACACCGCGCGATCCTCGCCGACCACACGTAGCGATGGATATCCTGACCGCCGGCAGGGACCCCGGCACCGCGGATCACTATCTGTACTGCACCCCGGACACCGTGCGCTGGGGATCGCTGCCCGTACCGGGCACCCCGGCGGTGCTGGCGGTGGACAGCGGGCAGACCGTCACCTTCGACACGGTCTCCCAAGAGGGGCTGATGGAGGATCAGGGGCGCGACCCGGTCGCCTATTTCGGCCAGTTCGGCGTGGACCGGCGGCAGGTGCTGCCGGAAGCGGTGGCGCTGGCGGAGTCCGGGCTGCACCGCGAGGAGAAACCGAAGGGCCCGCATATCGTGCTCGGGCCGGTGCGGGTGCGCGGCGCCGGCCCGGGCGACTGGCTGCGGGTGGAT
Organism: Nocardia sp. NPDC024068; assembly: GCF_040638875.1. Taxonomy (NCBI): domain Bacteria; kingdom Bacillati; phylum Actinomycetota; class Actinomycetes; order Mycobacteriales; family Nocardiaceae; genus Nocardia; species Nocardia sp. NPDC024068. The sequence continues at coordinate 116,333 of NZ_JBEZYU010000004.1, forward strand.
TTCCTCGACCTCGCGCCGCGCGTCCCGTACGGAATCATCTCCAGCCGGCACGGGCGCGGCGCCCTGCCCGATTCACTGCCCCGGAATACCGAGGGCGACCCCGCGCCGGTGGTCAGCAAATTCTGCGCACTGGACGGCTCCCGCGCGGTGTTCGGGTTCGACGGCGGCCGTGCGCGTATCGATATCCGCCCGTTCCTGGGACTGTGCGGGGTGACCCCCGCCGGTGACGAGGCGCTGAGCACCATCCCGCCGGGCCCCTTCGGGGGCAATATCGACCTGCGCGACATCGTGGTGGGCAGCTCACTGTTCCTGCCGGTGCAGGTCGAGGGCGCCGGTTTCTTTCTGGGCGATCCGCATTTCGCGCAGGGCAACGGTGAGATCGCGCTGACCGCGCTGGAGGGGTCGCTGCGGGTGACCGCGCGTCTGACGGTGGTACCGGTGATCGCCGGCGCGCCCGCCGGATGGCCGTTCGCCGAGACCGAGGAGCACTGGATCCTGCTCGGGATGCACGAAAGCCTCGATATCGCCATGCGCGACTGCGCCCGCTCGAGTGTCGCGTTCCTCGCCGCCAGAACGGGTATGTCGCCGACCGAGGCGTATCTCTACCTCAGCGCGGCCGGGGATTTCTCGGTCACCCAGGTGGTCGACATCGTGAAGGGAGTGCACTGTGCCATCCGCAAACGGGATTTCGCGGCCTGATTTCCGCCGCGCCGACGGACGTCCGGTGCGGGCATTGCGCAACGCCGGCACCACCGACGGCCGGACCGTGGACGTTCATCTGCGCGACGACCTCGTCCACGCGGTGGTCCCCGCCGACGGTGCGCCCGCCGGGGAACTCGACCTGGACCTCACCGGGTATCTGCTGCTCGCGGCGCCCGCCGATCCGCATATCCACCTGGACAAGGCGCTGTCCTTCGACGAGATCCGCCCGCCGCTGGGCGATCTCGGCGCCGCGATCGCCGCCTGGGAGGACTACGGCCCCCGGCTGACCGTCGACAATATCGCCGACCGCGCCCGCCGGGCCGCCCTGCGGGCACTGTCCTACGGCACCACCGCCCTCCGCTCTCATGTGAACCTGCTACCCGGCCCGGATCCGCTGCGCGGGGTGCGCGCACTGCTGCGGGTGCGCGCGGAGCTGGCGGCCGTGATGGATATCCAGCTGGTGGCCCTGGCCCCGTTCACGGTGCCCGACGAGGCCATCCACGAGGCACTCGACCTCGGCATCGATCTCCTCGGCGGCCATCCCCACCACACTCCCGATCCGGAGGGGAACCTGCGCAAGCTGCTGCGGATCGCGGCGGACCACGGGGTCGGTGTGGATATCCACACCGACGAACAGCTCGACCCCGGCATGCTCACCCTCGAACAGCTCGCGCACGCGGTGCGCGACCGGCCCGCCTCCACCCCGGTGACCGCGAGCCACTGTGTGAGCCTCGGTATGACACGCCCCGATGTGCAGGCCCGGGTGATCGCCGCGGTGGCCGCCGCGCGGATCGGCGTGGTCACCCTGCCCATCACCAATCTCTATCTCCAGGGTCGCGACCACCTCGCGGGCAAACCCCGCGGCCTCACCGCCGTCCGCGCGTTGCTCGACGCCGGGGTGCCGCTGGGCGCGGGCGCGGACAACGTCCAGGACCCGTTCAATCCGGTGGGCAGCGGCGATGCCCTGGAAACCGCCATGCTGCTGGTGACGGCCGGACATCTCACACCGCAGGAGTCCTACACGGCGGTCACCGCCGGCGCCCGCGAGATCATGGGCCTACCGCCCGCGGGACCACGGCCCGGCGCCCGCGCCGACCTGCTGGCGATCCGGGCCTCGAGCCTGCGGGAGGCCATCGCCTCCGCCCCTCCCGACCGCTACGTGGTCTGCCGGGGCCGGCTGGTCGCCGCAGGTAGATCGGAGCGCTCGGCCGTCACCGCACTCGCCGACTGAGCCGGCGGGCCGCACCATGTATCGGCGGCCCGCCCGCACCGACAGAATTCGATCAATCAGTATTTCAATCACTGATTGAAATATGCCCGGCGTGGTGGTTCACTACGTCCATGACCCAGAAAGTCTCGGCCGGCACCCGGGAGCGGCTGCTGGCCGCCGCCGAACGGCTCCTGCTCACCGAGCGGTACGACGATGTCTCGGTCCGCGGTATCTGTGCGGCGGCCGGGGCTAACCCGGCGGCGGTGCACTACCACTTCGGTTCCAAGGAAGCCCTGGTCGCGGCCCTGCTGGAGGATCGCCTCGGCGCCCTCTGGGCCGACCGGCTCGCCGAGGTCACCGCCGATCCCCGGCCCGTGCACCGGATCGTGGACGCGGTTCTCGAACCGTTCACCGAACTGACGGCCGACCCACTCGGACGCCTGCACCTGCGCCTGCTCGCCCAGTGCGTGCTCGGCCGGCAGGTGGGGCCGTGGCAGCAGCAGTGGTTCCGGATCGATTCGTGGTCCGGCCTGCTGCCCGGTATCGGCGAGAAAGAGAGCGGGCGACGCTGGATGCTCGCCTTCGACCTGATCATCACCCGGTTCGGCGGCGCGGCCGTCGATGACCGGCCCGTGACCCCGCGGGCCGTCGCCACGCTGCGCGATTTCGTGGTGGCCGGATTGACCGCTCCGACAGGAGAGACCGATGACTGATGTATTCGCCCCGGCCACACTGGGACCGCTCACCCTGCGAAACCGCGTGATCAAGGCCGCGACCTTCGAGGGCCGCACTCCCGACGCGCTGGTCACCGACGACCTGATCGAATTCCACCGCGAGGTCGCGGCGGGCGGGGTCGCGATGACGACCGTCGCCTACTGCGCCGTGGCACCGGGCGGCCGCACCGACCGGCACCAGATCTGGATGCGCCCCGAGGCGGTGCCCGGACTACGCCGCCTCACCGACGCCGTCCACGCCGAGGGCGCCGCGGCCAGTGCGCAGATCGGGCACGCGGGGCCGGTCGCGAATTCGGCGTCCAACCGGCTCCCGGCCCTGGCGCCGAGCCGGTTCTTCAGCCCACTCGGGATGAGCCCGATGAAGGTGCCCGACCAGGCCGGGATCGATGAACTGGTCACCGCCCACGCGGATGCGGCACAGCTGGCGATCGAGGCCGGATTCGACGCCGTGGAAATCCATTTCGGCCACAACTACCTGGTGAGTTCGTTCTTGAGCCCACTGCTCAACCGGCGCAAGGACCGCTACGGCGGCTCCCTGGAGAATCGGGCCCGGCTCGCCCGCGATATCGCGCGGGCGGTGCGCGAGGCGGTGGGCGAACGAATCGCGGTCACCGCGAAACTGAATATGGAGGACGGCGTCCGCGGCGGTTTCACGCTGCCGGAATCACTGCAGGTGGCGTCCTGGCTGGAAGCCGACGACGCCCTCGACGCCCTCGAACTCACCGCGGGCAGTTCGCTGCTGAATCCGATGCTGCTGTTCCACGGCGCCGCACCGCGCCGCGAGTTCGCGAAAACACTGCCCGGCCCGGCGCGCTGGGGGTTCCGGATGATCGGCCGTGCCTTCCTGCGCGAATACCCGTACGAGAAGGCCTATCTGCTCGAACGCGCGCGCCAGTTCCGGCGGGAACTCGCGATGCCGCTGGTGCTGCTCGGCGGTATCACCGACCGCGAATCGATGGATCTGGCGATGGCCGAGGGATTCGAGTTCGTGGCCATGGGCCGGGCGCTGCTGCGGGAACCGGATCTGCTGCACCGCATCCGGGCCGATGCGAACACGGAGTCCGCCTGCGTGCACTGCAACGAATGTATGCCGACCATCTACAGCCGGACCCGCTGCGTGCTGCGGCTGGACCCGCCGGCCCCGGCGCCGGGCCGGACTGCCGGGACGGAGTAGTTCGCCGCACCCGGCCCCGAACCGGGTGCGGGACAACGGTCCTCGAATACCGGTGATTCTTCCCAATTAACGGACACCTATTGAATGCGCCGTTGATTAACGGTACGGTTCAGTCATTGCCATCGCACTCCAGAGTGCGTCGACTCCGACCGATACCGTGCCGCCACGGCGGCACCGACCGAGGACCGAATATGCATCGCACCCCGCAGACCCGCCGGCTCATCGTCCGGATCGCGGCCACCGCCGCGATCGCCCTGGCCCCCCTGGCGATCACCGCCGCCCCCGCACTCGCCGAGGCGCCCGCCCCGAACGGAGTGGTCCTCGCCGAGGCGCCCGCGCCCGCTCCGAACGGAGTGGTCGAGGATGTCAGCCGCCCGGGTCGCCACGGCCACAACGGATTCGGTCGTCACGACCGCGGATGGGGCCGGCACGACCGCGGCCAGCACAGCTGGAACGGCTGGTTCGACGACGGCGTCGACTGGGATCGCGGCCACCGCAACCGCAACCGGCACGGCTGGAACCAGGGCTGGAACAACGGCTGGAACGACCACGGCTGGAACCACGGCCGCGGCTGGAACCGGGGCTGGAACCAGGGCCACGGCCTGCCGCTGCCCCGGATCTACCTCCCGGGCACCGGCAGCGCCTTCTGACCGCTGAATAACGGCTCATCATCCAGGTAAATCTCTATCGCGTGGGTACCGCGCGATAGGACGGGAGGTACCGGCCCGGGCTCGGCCGGTCATCTCGCGGCCGGGCCGGCACCCTGAACGTGGGTGTCGGCCCCGTGCGAGAAGGAGGCGGCTTCGGGACCGCGCTGCGGCGCCTGCTGTGCCCGCAGCCGTGGCAGCGCCCGCTCCAGGGCCTCGATCAGCAGATCGGCCAGATCGTGGCTGAATCCGTTACGGACCACGATGCGCAGCACCGCGAGATCCTCCCGATCGGCCGGGAAGGTGTAGGCCGGGACGAGCCAGCCCTGTTCCCGCAGCGCCGCCGAGACATCGAACACCGAATACCCGGTTTCCTCCGGCGCGAGCGTGAAGGCGAAAACCGGTAACTGCCGTCCGTCGGTGAGCAACCGGAACGGCCCCAGGGCCGCGATCCGGTCCGCCAAGGCCGCCGCGACCTCCCGGCAATATCCCTGCACCCGCTCGTATCCACGATGCCCGAGCCGCAGGAAGGTGTAGTACTGCGCCACCACCTGTGCGCCCGGCCGGGAGAAGTTGAGGGCGAAGGTCGGCATCTGGCCACCCAGATAGTTCACCCGGAACACCAGCTCGTCGGGTAGTGCCGCACTGTCGCGCCACAGCACCCACCCCACCCCGGGATAGATCAATCCGTACTTGTGGCCCGAGGTGTTGATCGAGGCAACGCGCGGCAGCCGGAAATCCCATTCCAGTCCGGGATCGCAGAAGGGCGCGAACATCGCGCCGGACGCCCCGTCGACGTGCACCGGGATATCCCAGCCCTGCTCGGCGTGCACCCGATCCAGGGCGGCGCAGATCTCGGCGACGGGCTCGTAACTGCCGTCGAAGGTCGACCCCAGAATCGCCACCACCCCGATGGTGTTCTCGTCACACCGGGCCACCGCCTCCTCGGCGGTGAGGTGGAACCGGTCCCCCGACATCGGCACCAACCGGGCCTCGACATCCCAGTACTCGGCGAACTTCTCCCAGCACACCTGCACATTGGCGCCCATCACCATATTCGGCCGTTCGATCGGCTGCCCGGCGGCCCGGCGCCGCTGCTGCCAGCGCCGTTTCAGTGACAGCCCGGCCAGCATGCACGCCTCACTGGACCCCGTGGTCGAACACCCGACGGCATGGTCCGGGTCCTCCGCGTTCCAGAGATCGGCCAGGATCCGCACACAGCGCTGCTCGAGTTCGGCGGTGCGCGGGTACTCGTCCTTGTCGATCATGTTCTTGTCGAAACACTCGCTCATCAGTACCCGCGCGGCCGGCTCCATCCAGGTGGTGACGAAGGTCGCCAGATTGAGCCGCGCGTTACCGTCGAGCAGCAGTTCGTCGTGCACCACCTGGTAGGCGGTATCGCTGTCCAGTTCACCGGCCGGCAGCCGGTTGCGCGGTATTTCGAGCGGTTCCCGGGTGAAGACCGGGTTCACGGTGATCTCGTCGCGGCGCCGTGACGGCTCGTGCGCGGGGTGGGTCAATGCCATGGAAACCTCCACAAGCATCGGGCGGGCCTCGTCACCCGGAGGGCGGCGCTGGACCCTCCGAGTATTCACCCGGCACCGGACGACCTGCCGCAGGACTCGCGCGCGGATCTGCCCCGAATCGCGCGGATCGGGGATACGCTCGGCCGGTCAGTCCATGCGACGGCCGCCGTCCCCTCCGACGGCGGCAGGTGTTCCGTCCGTCCCGACATCCCGGCACAACGTCAGAGGAGCTGATCCAGGTGAAGTCGGTCAACCCGTACCTGATGTTCAACGGCAACGCCGAAGAGGCGTTCACCTTCTACAAATCCGTGTTCGGCGGTGAACTGCAGGTGGTCCGGTTCGCCGATATGAGTGAGGCCGCGAACCTGCCCGAGGAAGCGAAGAACCTGGTCGCGCATGTATCGCTGCCGCTCAACGGCACCGATCAGATCCTGATGGGCTCGGACTGCCCGCCCGGGCAGGCCGTCGACGTGTCGGCGCGCCCGAACTTCAATGTCTGCCTCGAAGTCAGCGACAAGGACGAGGCCGAACGCGTCTTCGAAGCCCTCGCGGTGGGCGGCAATGTGGATATGCATCTCGCCAAAACCGAATGGACGGAACTGTTCGGCATGTTGACCGACCGGTTCTCCATTCCGTGGATGTTCGACTACGGCGCGCAATAGACATGCCTCCCGGACTCCTGCCACCGGCCCGGGGAAGCCGCCGGTGAGCGAGGACCGAACCGCCGAGCACCCGCCCCGGGCCGGTTCCGGGCTGGTGCTCGCGGTGCTCGCCGCCGGGCAGTTCCTGATGACCCTCGACAGTTCGGTCATGAACGTGTCGATGGCGACGGTGGCCGAGGATATCGGCACCAGTATCACCGGCATCCAGACCGCCATCACGCTCTACACCCTGGTGATGGCGTCGCTGATGATCACCGGCGGAAAGATCGGCGCGATCGTGGGCCGGCGCCGGGTCTTCGCACTCGGCCTGATCATCTACGGCGCCGGATCGCTGGTCACCGGCCTCGCGCCGAACCTCGGCGTCCTGCTGGTGGGCTGGTCGCTGCTGGAAGGTATCGGCGCCGCGCTCATCATGCCCGCGATCGTGGCGCTGGTGGCCGCGAACGTACCCGCCGAACGGCGGACCGCCGCCTACGGGCTGATCGCGGCCGCGGGCGCGTCCGCCGTCGCGGTGGGACCGCTGCTGGGCGGGGCCGTGACCACCTACGCCTCCTGGCGGCTGGTCTTCTTCGGCGAGGTGGTCGTGGTGGCCGTGATCATGCTGCTGCTGCGGCGGATGGCCGACAGTCCCCCGGAACAGGCCCGGCTGGATCTGCTCGGCGCGGCGCTTTCGGTGGCCGGTCTCGGCATGATCGTCTACGGCGTCCTGCGCTCCGGCGAATGGGGCTGGATACAGCCGCGCCCCGGAAGTCCGGCAGTTCTCGGACTGTCGCCGGTGGTCTGGCTGCTGCTCGGCGGGCTGCTGGTGCTGGTGCTGTTCCGGGAACGGCTGGCCGCGCGGGTACGCGCCGGACGCGAACCGCTCTTCGATCCGCGGCTGCTCGACAACGGGCGGCTGAAGGGCGGGCTCACCATGTTCTTCGCCCAATTCGCCGTCCAGGCCGGGGTGTTCTTCGCCGTGCCGCTGTTCCTGTCCGTCGTCCTGGAACTCAGCGCGCTCGGAACCGGCGCGCGGCTCCTGCCGCTGTCGGTCGCGTTGATCATCGCCGCGCTGGGGATCCCGAAGTTCCTGCCGCGCGCGAGCCCGCGCCGCGTGGTGCGGGTCGGCCTGGTGTCGATGATCATCGGAATCCTGCTCCTCGCCGCCGGGATGGACCCCGGGGTGAACGCGGGAGTCGTCGCGCTACCGATGCTGCTGATGGGTGCGGGCCTGGGCGCGCTGGCCTCCCAGCTGGGGGCGGTGACCGTATCCGCGGTACCCGAATCGCGCAGCGCGGAAGTGGGCGGACTGCAGAACACCGCTTCCTACCTGGGCGCCTCCCTGGGCACCGCACTCATCGGATCGATCCTGATCGGCGCGCTCACGTCCTCGGTGATCGACGATATCGAGAACAATCCCGATGTCCCGGCGGCCGTGCAGGAACAGGCCACCACCGACCTGGCCGCGGGTGTGCCGTTCCTCTCCGACACCCAGCTGCGCGAAGCACTCGGCACCGCGGGGGTGCAGGGCCCCACCGCGGAGGCCGTGGTCTCGATCAACACCGAGGCCCGCCTGGATGCGCTGCAGACCGCTTTCGCCGTCACCGCCCTGCTCGCGGTCGCCGCCCTGTTCGGTACCCGGCGGCTCCCGACCCGTTCGCCGGCCGCCACGCCCGGCGCCGGTCCTCCCGAACCGTAACCCCCGCCGGACACCGGCCACCGCGCGGCGAGGCGGGTGGTCATCCGATGAGGCGGGCGGCGAATCGCGCCAGATTCGTGGACACCGGCTCCGGACCGCCGCCGTTCTGCGCCGCCGCCGCGGTGATCACGTCCAGATGGTGGTAGCCGGGCACGATAACCGTTTCGCCCGCGCCGTACCCGCCGCCGGCGACCACGATCCCGGAACCGCCGAGCAGGTTGATGATCGGTGCGCCGCCCGGTCCCGGATGCAGCCGGTACCGGGCGATCTCGGGCGCGCCACTCTGGGCGATATCGAGGGTGAGTTTCAACGGGAAATACCACTCGGTGAAATCGAGCGGATGCTCGGCCAGGCTGCGGGCCAGGTCGTGCACGCTGGTGACCTCGTCGGCGGCGGTGGTGAACGGCCGGCCGTCCCGCCCGAGCGGGATAGGCGAACCCGAGATCTCGTTGTAGTCGCGCCAGGAGTACAACGGCCCGTGCGGCTGTCCGGTGATCGCCATCGGATCGTCACCGCCGAGCATCCCCGCGAGTGCCCGCAGGCCCGGGACCGCCGACAGCGCGGCGGTATCCGGCGGGAAATCCTTGTCCACCACCGGACCCCCGGCGAAGAAGCCGATACCGGTTTTCAGGATGGACACCGGCTGCGAATTGGCGTCCAGGAACGCCCCGAGCGCGGCCGCGTTGGTGACCCGGAAATCGCGCACCGACGGCGTACCCGTGAGCGCGGTGAACACATCCCGCGACAGCAGGATCCGGTAGGTGGCGTCCTGGTTCGCGTTCGGCGGGATGTACCGGGCGAGATCGGATTCGGCCGTCGGCGCCACCGCCGCGGCCAGCCCGACGATACCCAGCAGATTCATCGTCTCCGGGTTGATCACCGCGGGCAGGGCCAGGGCCCGCGGCAACGCGCCGCTCGCGAGACCCGCCTGGGTGGGACCGTATCCGAGACCGGCCGGTGCCAGCAGTGCGTCCGGGAGGCCGCTGAGCGCGGACAGCGAGGTCCCGACCGCGGAATCGAGCGCGAAATAGCCGGCGCACTGGTCCCGGCCCGGGACACCGGCGAAATCCCATTCGGCGAAGAAACCGGTGATGAGACCACCCAGGGAATGTCCCCCGCACAGCACTTTCCGCGACCGCGCCACCGGGTCGGGCAGTTCGGCGGCGAGCAGGTCGAACTGGTCCTGGACGGTCTGGGCCAGCCCGACCCGGCCGAGCCAGCCCAGCGCACTGTCGGGGACGTAGCCGGCGAAGGTCCGTCCGTCCACGGCCGCGCCGCGGAAGTAGTAGTCGACCGCGCGGTGCGGGTCGCGCGAGGTCAGCGCCGCCAGGCGGCCGGTGTGGTCTTCCAGGCAGTTCGAGCGGCGGTCCAGCGCCCAGAACTCGATATGACGGCCGTTGCGCGCCGCGGCCGCGACGGTATTGCGGGCCAGAGTGTCGAAGGCCGCGGCCCCCTCGAAAACACCGGGCTGGGCGATGAGTACGGCATCGGCATCGGCCGACCCGGTCGGGCCGTCGGCGTGCCGCCAGCGCAGATAGGCGAGGCGGTCACACGCCGCCGGACGGGGACCGGCCGATTCGGGGAGCGGGATACGGAGACCGACAACGGTTTCCAGCACCGAGGTCACCGGCGAGGTGGATACCACCGGCACTTCGGTCCGGGCGGCGGGATCGGGCGCCGCGGTGGCGGTCGCGGTGGCGGCGAACAGCACCCCGGCCGCCGCGAGAATCGGAAGGAGGGTACTTCTCATACGACGGCCCTACTCGAGCCCGGCCGCGGCCGGTGGCACCCGTCGGCGAGCGGTCACCCGCCGACGTGCTCATATCGTAGGATCGCCGCGTCGCGCGCGGGCGGGCATTCGCGAACCCCGCCCGGTTCGGATCAGGTGCCGGACCCGCGGTTTTCCGGGATCACCCGCCCGCTCAGCGGGAATCGGAATACCTCCGGCAACCACGGCGCGCGCCGATGGTGCGGACGGCTGCGGTTGATCCACAGCGGATTGGATTCGTCGCGCCGGTAGACCGGCAACTGACCCGCGACCGTGAACCGCAGATGGGTGGCGCTGCCGATGACCTCGCCGTCCGCGGCGAGGGCCTCCGCGGCAGGTAGTTGCACGATCAGCTCCGGCAGTTGCCGTTCCCCGTACACCCGGCTGTGGCCGATCGCCGCCAGCACCAGCGCGGTCACCGCACGGGTGCGCGACCAGCGCAGATCGGCGCGCAACCAGCGCACGTCCAGCAGCCCGGAATCGAGGCGGGCACGGAAGGCGGGTACGGCGCCGTGCGGATGATAGGGGCCGTTACCGACGAACAGGAACCACACCTTCTGCCAGCGGCCGTCGAGGAAGATCTCGATCGGTTCGGCCCGGCGCAGGGTCACCACCAGCGCCACCGCGAACGCCGGCCATTTACCCCAGCGTTTCTGCCATTTCTCGCGGCGGCGAACCAGGTCCGGATAGGACCCGAGGCTGAAGGTGTTGATGAGATGTCGTGTCTGCGTCTCGTTTTCGTCCCCGTATTCCACGGCGGCGATATCGACCGCCACCGCCTCACCCACGCCGGTCGCGTCGATGACCTCGCGCAGATCGTAGACACCGAGGTCGCGGGCGAAATGGTTGAGCGTGCCGGTCGGGATCACCACCAGCGGGAGTTCCTTGCGCAGAGCCAGCGCGGCCACCGCGGCCACCGTGCCGTCGCCACCGGCGACACCCACCGCGAGCACCGGTTCCTGCCGCTCGGCCAAGATCTGCTCGAGCTGGTCGGCGCAATCGATATCGGGCCGGGTCCGCACCACTGTCGCCGCGGGCAGGGCGGCCGTCACGTCATCGGTGGGGTCGTAGTTGGCGTCACCCGATACCGGATTCACCATCACCACAAGGCCTTTGCCCTCGGCGAGGACCGGCACCTCGGGTACCGGACTGGCTTCGGCCTCATCCGATTCCCGCACCGGCCACCAGCGCCGGGTGGCCAGCGCGATTCCGGAACCGACCGCCGCGCCCACCAGCACATCCGAACCCCAGTGGACACCGGTATGCACTCGCGAATAGGCGACCGCGGCGGCCACCGGCGCAACGAAGAGTGCGCTGCGCGGACTCTCCATCGCCACGGCGGTCGCGAACGCCGCCGCACTGGCGCTGTGGCCGGACGGGAACGACGACGAGGTGGGTGCCGGCGACAGCCTCCGGTACCCGGGCATCAGTTCGGCCGCCGGGCGGCGCCGGGCGAACACCGATTTGAGCACCACATTGGTGACGAAACTGGCACCCGCCACCGAGACGACCCCGCGCATCGCCGCGCGCCGGGTCGATCCGCTGCTGCTCGCGAGCAGTGCCGCCGCCCCCATCCACAGCAGACTGTGGTCGGCGCTGGAGGTCAGGCGCAGCAAACCGGTGTCCAGTTTCGAAGCGGGCAGCCCGGCCACGGTATCGCCCACCGCCTGATCAACCCTGCCGATCCTGCGGAACCTACGGCGCGTCCACCTACTCACCCGACCGACACTACTCACCACGACATCGACCCCGCGAGCCGAAGCGGCCCGCGGGATCGCGCCGGTGGAGCCGGGAATCTCGCCCGGCACTCTAGGCGGTGGCCTGCCGCTTGGGCAGCTTCCAGCCCGGCCTCGGGAAATGGCAGGTGTAACCGTTGGGGAAGTGCTGCAGATAGTCCTGGTGCTCGGGCTCGGCCTCCCAGAACGCGCCCGCCGGGTTCACCTCGGTGACGACCTTGCCCGGCCACAGCCCGGAATCCTCGACATCGGCGATGGTCTCGAGCGCGACCCGCTTCTGCTCGTCGTCGACGTAGAAGATCTCCGACCGGTAGCTGCTGCCGATATCGTTGCCCTGCCGGTCCTTCGTGGTCGGATCATGGATCTGGAAGAAGAACTCCAGCAGCGCCCGGTAATCGGTCTGCGCGGGGTCGTAGACGATTTCCACCGCCTCGGCGTGCCCCGGATGGTTGCGATAGGTGGCATGGTCATTGCTGCCACCGGTGTAGCCGACACGAGTCGAGAGCACCCCGGGCTGCCTGCGGATCAGGTCCTGCATACCCCAGAAGCACCCACCGGCCAGGATCGCCTTCCGCGTTTCGGTCACGCTTCCTCCTTCGTCCCCCTCATTATGTGCCCCCGGTACAACCCGGCTCCGGACGCAGAAAATCCCGCCCGGCCCGATCCACAGCGTCCGCTCAGCTTCGCCGCGCCGTCACCAGCAGGTACTCCCATTCCATCCGGCCGCCGCCGAGATCGCTGTCGGCGGCGAGGTCGGCGAGGTCGCGGTCCAGGGCCGCGGCACGATCCGGGTCGCCTTCCAGCGTCTTGTACACCGAGATCGTCGGCCCGTAATTGGTCTTGAAGAAATCACGGAACGCGGCGCCGTCGGCGAATACGTCGACCGGCAACGTCTCGCGCCGCATTTCCAGACCGGCGACCCGATCGCCCAGTAACTCCGTCACATGCGCCTCGTCGCCCCACAGCGGGGGCGGCTGCGCGCCCGCGGGGGGCGGCGGCGCGTAGGGCTTCATGGCGGCGAACATCCGGCCGATGAACCCGGACGGCGTCCAGTTCGCCAGGGCGATCGTGCCACCGGTTCCGGTGACCCGGACCAATTCGTCGGCCGCGGTCCGGTGGAACGGCGCGAACATGATCCCCACGCAGGACAGGACCACATCGAACGCGCCGTCGTCGTAGGGCAGCGCCTCGGCGTCGGCCTGCTCCCAGGTGACCGCCACCCCGGCCGCGGCCGCGTTGCGGCGGCCGACCTCGAACAGCTCCGGCGTCAGATCACTGGCGACCACATCCGCACCGGTTTGCGCGGCCGGTATGGCGGCGTTTCCGGCGCCGGCGGCTATATCCAGCACTTTCTTCCCCGGTCCGACGGGTGCGGCGCGGACCAGCCGCCGGCCGAGTTCGGGGATCACGTCGGCGGCCACGCGCGGGTAATCACCCGACGCCCACATCGCCCGGTGCCTGGTCTTGAGTTCACTGGAAACGGACTGCGTCATGGTGTGCTCCTGGGGTCGATCGGAACCTCGGACCTGCTGACGGCACGGCGCCCCTCGCTGACGCTCCACGCGGCCGTTTCTCACTGTCGAATTCCTGGTCAGATCGCTGTCGAGCCGCATACATTGTCCGCCCGCCCCCTACCGCGCCGCAATCCCCGGCTCATCGGCGCCGGACCCGGGCGACCACCGGCCGCAGCCACCATGCCGAGCGGGCCCCGGCCGCCTGGGAAGAGCTCCGGAACCAGCGCGGTGACCGAGCCCGGATGACAGCGGGACAGGGGTACGAACCGAGTCGAAACCGGAACGGCGGCCATCCGTTGCGGCGAATTAGACTGGTCAGTAGGTTCACTTCATGAGCTCCACGTTCCCGCATTTGCTGGCGCCCCTTCAGCTGCGCCATATCACACTGCGCAATCGCGTGGTGATGGGTTCGATGCACACCGGCCTCGAAGACCGGCCCTGGCATACCGATCGGCTGGCCGCCTTCTTCGCCGAACGCGCACGCGGCGGCGTAGGTCTCATCGTCACCGGCGGGTACGCACCCAACCGGGAAGCGCTGATCTCACCGTTCTCGTGCTCGATGCTCACCGAGGCCGATGCCGTGCGGCATCGCGTCATCACCGGTGCCGTCCATGAGGCGGGCGCAAAGATCGCGATGCAGATCCTGCATACGGGACGCGATTCGAACACCCCGAACAATGTCGCACCGTCGGTGGTCGCCTCGCCGTTCAGCGCCTTCGAACCGCGGGAATTATCCGACGTCGAGGTCGAATCGACCATCGATGCCCATGTGCACTGCGCCCGGCTGGCGAAATCGGCCGGGTACGACGGAATCGAGCTGATCGGCGGCGAGGGATTCCTCATCAATCAATTCCTCGCTCCCCTGACCAATAAGCGCACTGACCGCTGGGGAAGCTCACCGGCCGATCGGCGCCGATTCCCGGTGGAGATCGTCACCCGGACCCGCGCCGCGCTGGGTGACGAATTCCTGATCATGTTCCGCATGTCGCTGGCCGACTTCATGGAGGACGGACAGACCTTCGAGGAGATCATCGCCCTGGCTCGCGAGCTGGAAGCGGCGGGAGTGGATATCATCAACACCGATATCGGCTGGCACGAATCCCGGGTACCCACGATCGCCACCTCCGTGCCCCGGGCGGCTTTCGTCGGATACACCGCGAAGATCAAACAGCAGGTGAGTATTCCGGTGTGCGCGGCGAATCGGATCAATATGCCCGACGTCGCCGAAGCGATCCTCGAGCGTGGCGACGCCGATCTCGTCGCCTTGGCGCGTCCGATGCTCGCCGACCCGGAGTGGGTGCGAAAAGCAGCCGAATCCAGGGTCGACGAGATCAACACCTGCATCGCCTGCAACCAGGCCTGCCTGGACCACACCTTCACCGGAGAACTGGTGTCGTGCCTGCTGAATCCGCGCGCCGGCCGGGAGACCGTCCTGCAGCTGCTGCCCACCAGACAGGCCAAGAGGGTCGCGGTGATCGGGGCCGGCCCGGCCGGGTTGTCGGCCGCGATCGGCGCGGCCGAACGAGGGCACCGGGTGGAGCTGTTCGAGGCGGCGGACCGAATCGGCGGTCAATTCGACCTGGCCCGGCGTATTCCCGGCAAAGAGGAGTTCGACGAGTCGATCCGGTACTTCCGGCGCAAACTGGAAGTCCTCGGTGTGTCATTGCGATTGAACACCGAGGTCACGGCCGGACTGCTCGCCGAAGGCGACTGGGACGAGGTGGTGGTGGCCACCGGGGTCCGTCCGCGCGTCCCCGATATCGCCGGTATCGACCACCCGATGGTGCTCTCCTACCCCGAGTTGATCCGCGGCGAACGCACCGCCGGGCGACGGGTGGCCGTGATCGGCGCGGGCGGAATCGGATTCGACGTCGGCGAACTCCTCACCGTGGCGGACAGCAGCGCGCTCGACCTGGCCGAATGGCAGCGGGAATGGGGGGTCACCCACGACGAGCAGGCGCCAGGCCAGCTGACCACACGCACCTGGTCACCGGCGGTTCGCGATGTCACGCTGCTGAAACGTAAACCCGGTCCGTTCGGAACCACGCTGGGCAAGACCACGGGCTGGATCCACCGCACCGCGCTGGAGGCCAGGGGGGTCGAGCAGATCGCCGGGGTGAACTACGAGCTGATCGACGACCGGGGCCTGCACATCAGCTTCGGGCCGAATCACGAAGGCCGGCGCGTGCTCGAGGTCGACACTGTCGTGATCTGCGCCGGTCAGGAATCAGTGCGGGAACTGGTGGATCCACTCAGCGACCGTGGGATGCGGTGGCATGTCATCGGCGGCGCCGACGAAGCCAAGGAGCTGGACGCCAAACGCGCGATCGAACAAGGCACCCAACTGGCGTCCGAGCTCTGACGCAGCGGTCGCGATCCGGGTGATCTGCTCCGGGCCGCCACGGCGATATCCCGGCCGGCGACTTCGCCGACCGGGATATCGCGGTCACTGTGCTGTGTGGGCCCGCCCCGGCCCTCGGGCCGGGACGGACATCAATCCTTCAGCTCTCGATCGAGCAACGCGAAGAGCTCATCCGCGCTGGCGTCCGCCACCACCGTGTGGGCGGGGACCGGCGTCGGCTCCGGCTCGATGGTCGCCTCGTCGAGCAGTGCCCGGATCCGGGCCGCCAGACGCTGCTTGTCCTGCGCCGACCGGATAGTGGTGAACATCGAGCGCAACGCCGCGAGCTGATCGTCGGCCGCCGAGGTCACCGCGGTGTCCTCCCACCGCTGCAATAGCAGTTTCGCGACCGCCGCGGCGGTCGGATGGTCGAATACCAAAGTGGCGGGCAACCGCATACCGGACCCTTCGGACAACCGGTTGCGCAGTTCGACACCGCCCAGCGAATCGAATCCCAGGCTCTTGAACGGCGTATCCGGCTCGACGGCAGCCGCCGACGGGTAGCCCAGCACCGCCGCCGCCTGCTCCCGGACGAATTCGAGTGCCAACTCGTCGCGCTCGTCTTCGGCGGCCGCGGCCAGCCGCCGGACCAGTCCGGCTCCGGCCGCGCCACCGCCGGACCGGCGTGGACGCGCGGGCACGAGACCATTGAGCACCTCGGCCAGCAGCCCCGCCCGGGATTGCGCGGCCAGGGTGGACCGGTCGAACCGGGCGCCCACGACCACCGGCGCGCCGGCCGGCAGCGCGGCATCGAACAACGCCGTCCCGACACCCTCGCCGAGCACCTCGATGCCCATCCGCTCCAACCGCGCCACGGCCGACCGGTCGAGCTCGCCGGTCATCCCGATATCCGGAGTCCAGGGACCCCATGCCACCGATACCGCGGGCAGACCCTCGGCACGCCGGACCCGGGCCAGCGCGTCGAGCACCGAGTTCGCGGCGGCATAATTGCCCTGCCCGGGTGAACCCATCGCGGCGGCCAGCGACGAGAAGACGACGAAGGCCCGGAGGTCGTACCCGCGGGTGAGCTCGTCGAGGATCAGCGCGCCCGCGACCTTCGGCGCCAGTACCCGGTCGATCTGTTCGGTGGTCAGCGATTCGATCGTGCCGTCGTCGAGCAGACCCGCCGAGTGGATCACCCCCGTCAAGGGATGCGCGTGATCGATCGAGTCCAGTAGCGACGCCATACCGGCGTGGTCGGTGACATCGCAGGCGGCCACCCGCACCCGCGCACCCAGCCCCGACAACTCCGAAACCAGTTCCGCGACACCCGCTGCCGCCGCACCACGGCGAGATACCAGCAGCAGGTGTTCGACACCGTGCGCGGCGACCAGATGCCGGGCCGTGACCGCGCCCAGGCCGGTGGTACCGCCGGTGATCAGCACCGTGCCGGTTCCGAACGCCCCACCCGGCACCGATGCCGGGGCGGCGGCACCCTGGACCACCCGGGGTACGAACATTCGCGATCCGCGCACCGCTATATCGGCCGCGCCGGCCACCAGCGCGGTGCGTACCAGGTCGGGACTCAGCTCGTCGTCGTAGTCCAGCAGGATGATCCGGCCCGGGTGCTCCGATTGCGCGCTGCGGACCAGTCCCGCCGCCGCGGCGGCCGCCAGATCCACCGGCTCGCCGTCGATGCCGCTCGCCCGCCGGGTGGCGACGACGAGGCGGGCCGCGTCGGGAAGGTCCACGGCCAGCCAGGATCGGACCGTGTGCCAGGCGGCATGCACCGCCGCCCGGACGAGCCCGGCGCGGTCTCCCGCCGATTGCGTCCGCCCGGCGCCGGTGTCCGGGTCGTCGGCGCCGAGCGGATCCGGTCCCGGCGACCACACCACCACTTCCGGAACCCGCTCGGTACCGGCCAGTTCGGGATGATGCCGGTCGATACCGGGGATACGCACCGTACCCACGCTCGCGATCTCCCGTGCGTCCGGAAACGTCGGCTGCGGGAGTTCCGATTCGACCCAGCGCAGATCCAGTACGGGTGCGGGCCGGGAAGCGACAGCGGCGGTCAGATCGGCCGCGGCGACAGGCCGGGAGGCGACGGCGTCGATGGTGAGCACCACCGCACCGGAGTCGTCGGCCACGTCGATGCCGACCCGGCCGTCGCCGACGGCGACCGCGCGCACCCGCGCCGCCCGCGCGCCGGGGCGCCACAGCCGCACACCGGCGAAGGTGAACGGCAACGGCAACCGTCCGGGTGGCAGATCATCGAGCAACCCGGTGACGGCCGCGTGCAGGCAGGCGTCCAGGAGTGCGGGATGAACACCGAAACCGGTCATCGGACCGACCGCGGTGTCGTCGAGCGAGATCTCGGCGAACGTGTGCTCGCCGCGGGTCCACCGGGCGGTCACGCCCTGGAAGGCCGGCCCGTAGTCGAAACCCGCCTCCGCCAGCCGGTCGTAGATCGACTCCTCCGCTGCCGGCTGTGCTCCGGCGGGCGGCCAGCTCGGCTCGTTCCAGCTCGGCGCGGACTCGGCACCGAGGGCCAGTACCCCGCGGGCGTGTGTCGCCCAGCGGTTCTCCTCGGCATTGTCCCCGCCCGAGCGCAGACGGGAGTAGACCGTGAATGTCCGGCGACCTTCTTCGTCCGGCCGGCCGACACCGATCTGCACTTCGATATCGTCGCCGGCGGCGATCGACAGCGGAGCCTCGAGCAGGAGTTCCTCGACGGCGTCCAGGTGCAGGTGCGCACCGACACTGCACGCCAGTTCCACGAACGCCGTCCCGGGCAGCAGTACCGAACCGAAGACCGCGTGATCGGCGATCCACGGATGGGTCCGCAGCGAGAAGCGACCGGTGAACTGCCATTCGTCCCGTCCCGCGAGCGCCAACCCGGTGGTGAGCAGTGGATGACCGAGCGATCCGGTGGCCGCGTCCACCCTCGGCGCCAGCCAGTACCGGTGGTGCTGGAAAGCGTAGGCGGGCAGGGTCACCCGCTCGACCGGACGCCCGGCGAACAGTTGGCGCAGGCGCACCGGTATTCCCGCCGTGTGCGCCCGGCCCAGCGCGGCGACGAAACCGGCGATCTCATCCGTCGATCGCCGCGCCGACGCCACCACCGTGGCCGCCGCCGCGATCTCCGGACGCTCGGCGAGGCTTTCCTCGACCATCACGGTCAGTGCGGCGTCGGGACCGACCTCGACGAACCTGCGCACCCCCGATTCGATCAGCAGGTCCACCCCGGGTGCGAACCGCACACAACTGCGCACATGCCGCACCCAGTAGTCCGGGTCGCATACTTCGTCGGCGACCCGGGTAGCCGACACATTGGACACGATCGGGATCGACGGCGCCCGATAGGTCAAACTCCGGGCCACCGTGCGGAACTCGTCCAGGATCGGTTCCATCACCACCGAATGCGATGCGTGCGAAATCCGCAGCACGGTGTTCTGCACACCGTCGGCCGTCAGCCGCGCCCGGATCCCGGCGACAGCGTCGGCGAAACCGGAGAACACCACCGAACGGGGACCGTTCACCGTTCCCACCGAGACCCGATCATCGGTGCCGTCCAGGTACCGGTCCGCCTCCGCCTCCGAGACGGCCGCCGCCAGCATCGCCCCACCCGACGGCGCCGACCCCATCAACCGGCCCCGCGCCGCGACCAGCACGCACGCGTCCGCCAGCGACCACACCCCGGCCACATACGCCGCCACCAGCTCACCCAGCGAATGACCCGCCACCACATCGGGCTCCATGCCGAACGACTCCAGCAGCCGGAACATCGCCACCTCGAAGGCGAACAACGCCGGCTGCATCCAATCCATCCGGTCCAGCACGCCGTCCGGATCGGTGAACATCGCGGTGCGCAACGAGCCGTCCAGGTGCCGATCGAACTCCGCGCACACTTCGTCCAGCGCGGCGGCGAACACCGGGAACGCGCGCGACAACTCGGCACCCATACCCACTCGTTGCGCACCACCGCCGGTGAACAGGAAAGCGGTGGTACCCGGGGTCATCCGGCCGTTCACCACCGTCGGCGACGGGGTATCGGAGGCGAGCGCGGCCAACCCGGCCAGCAAGCCCACCCGATCACCGCCGACCACGACACCGCGCCGATCGAACGAGGCCCGGGTATCCAGCAACGACCGCCCCAGCGTCGCGGCATCGACCTCGGGATGCGCGGTCCACCACGCCCGTATCCGGTCCGCCTGAGCACGTAGCGCGGGCACCGACTTCGCCGAGACGACCAGCGGCACCACCTCGGCGGCCGGGACCGGCTCGCCACCGGCCGCGTCGGCCGGCCCGGCCGACGGCTGCGGCGCCTCCTCCAGGATCACGTGGGCGTTGGTTCCGCTGATACCGAACGAGGACACTCCCGCGCGCCGGACCGCCGCACCCGCCGACCACGGTTCGGGCGCGGTGAGCACCCGCACCGCCCCGGCCGACCAATCGACATGGGGGGAAAGTTCTTCGGCGTGCAACGACTTCGGCAGGGCCTCGTGTCGTAACGCCTGCACCATTTTGATGACGCCACCGACCCCGGACGCGGCCTGGGTGTGGCCGATATTGGATTTGAGCGACCCCACCCGCAGCGGCTGCCGCGACCGGTCCTGTCCGTACACGGCCATCAGCGCGTGCGCCTCGATCGGGTCGCCCAGCGCGGTGCCGGTGCCGTGAGCCTCCACCGCGTCCACATCACCGGGACGCAGACCCGCATCGGCCAGCGCGGCGGTGATCACCCGCTCCTGCGAGGGCCCGTTCGGCGCGGTCAAACCGTTGCTCGCCCCGTCCTGGTTGACGGCGCTGCCCCGCACCACCGCCAGCACGTCGTGCCCCAGCCGACGGGCGTCCGACAATCGTTCCACCACCAGCACAGCGGCGCCCTCACCCCAGGACACACCGTCGGCCGCGGCCGAGAACGGTTTGCACCGCCCGTCCCGGGCCAGGCCGCGCTGCCGGGAGAATTCCACGAACGGCAGCGGTGTCGCCATCACCGTGGCACCGCCGACCAGTGCCAGTGAAGTCTCACCCTGCCGCAACGCGCGGCACGCCAGATGCAGCGCCACCAGCGACGACGAACACGCCGTATCCACTGTGAGCGCCGGGCCTTCCAGGCCCAGCGTGTACGCCACCCGGCCGGACACCACACTGCCCGCGCCACCGGTCCCGATATAGCCTTCGGCGTCCGCGCCGGCGCTCCGGGCGAGCACCTCGTAGTCCTGGTACATCACGCCGGTGTAGACGCTGGAGTCGGAACCCCGCAACGAGGCCGGGTCGATCCCGGCGTGCTCGAGCGCTTCCCAGGACACCTCCAGCAGCAACCGCTGCTGCGGATCCATCGCCACCGCTTCCCGCGGTGCGATATCGAAGAACGCGGCATCGAAACCGGTCACGTCGTCGAGGAAGCCACCCCGGCCCGAGTACGAGGTGCCCGCGTGGTCCGGGTCCGGGTGGATCAGACCGTCCAGGTCCCAGCCCCGGTCGGCCGGGAACTCACCGATGGCATCGGTGCCGGCGCTCACCAGATCCCACAGTTCGTCCGCCGAGGACACCCCGCCCGGATACCGGCATGCCATACCGACGATCGCGATCGGTTCGTCGGCCTCGGTACGGCGCTCGGTCCGGCGGGCCCGGGGGATCCCACCTTCGATCCGCGAACGCAGGAACCGAGCGGTTGCCGTGACGGTCGGGTAATCGAAAATCAGGATCGAGGGCAGTCGCAGGCCGGTGGCCTTGCTCAGCCGGTTCCGGAAATCCACCCCACCGAGAGAGTCGAAACCCAGTTCACTGAAGGGCTTTTCGGGGTCGATCGACGCACCGGAGGGGTGGCCGAGTACCTCGGCCACCTGATCGCGGACGAAACCCACCAGGATTTCCTCGTGCGTATCCGGTGCGGCGGCGGCCAGCCGCCGGAGCAGGTCCGCACTCCCGCCGCCGCCCCCCACGCGGCGCGGTGGCGGTGTCGGGGCCAGTGTTCGCAGCAGGTCGGGCAGCACACCGGCCCGGGACTGGAGCGACAACGCCGAAATCTCGAAGTCCACCGCGGCGAGGAACGCCGGACCCCCGGCCAGGTCGAGCAACGCCAAACCGTCGGCTTCGGCCAGTGGCCGGAAACCCAGCCGCGTGATCCGATCGACTGCCGCCGCGGCCAGCTCGGCGGTCATACCACTGTCCTGATTCCAGGGTCCCCATCCCACGGAGACCGCGGGCAGGCCGGCGTGTATCCGCCGGTGCGCCAGGGCATCCAGTACCGAGTTCGCGGCGGCGTAATTGCCCTGGCCCGCCGATCCGAGCATCCCCGCGACCGACGAGAACATCACGAATGCGGCGAGATCGGCGCCGGCGGTGAGCTCGTGCAGATTCAGTGCTCCGTCGACCTTCGGTGCCAGCACCCGATCGACCCGATCCGGGGTGAGAGTGTCGATCGTGCCGTCGTCCAGGACACCGGCGGCGTGCACGATACCGGTCAGCGGGGGGCCGCCGGCGAGTTCGCCGAGCATGGCCCGTACCGCGTCGCGGTCGGCGATATCGCAGGCCACCACCCTGGGGCGAGCCCCCAGCCCGGTCAGTTCGGTGACGAGTTCGCCGACGCCCTCGCCACGTTCACCGCGCCGGGACACCAGCACCAGATCACGGACACCGTGAGCCGTGGCCAGGTGCCGTGCCACCAGCGCACCGAGGCCACCGGTGCCACCGGTGATCAGCACCGCGCCGGCACCGAAGGTGAGGGCTGTGTCCTCGCCGGTGCCGAGGCGGGTGAGCCGGGGCACCAGCAGGGAGCCGGCCCGTACCGCCAGTTGCGATTCACCGGTGGCCAGCACCGCCGAAACCAGATCACCGGTCACCTCGGCGGTATCGCTGTCCACGAGCACGATCCGGCCCGGGTTCTCCGACTGCGCGCTGCGCACCAGCCCCCGGATCGCCGCGGCGGCCAGGTCGGGATCCTCGCCGGGTAACCCGGCTCCGTTGCGGGTCACGACGACCAGCCGGGACTCTGCTGCCACCGGCTGATCCAGCCAGCCGCGCACGGTCGCCAGCGCTGTGTGCACCGCCAGGTGCACCGCATCGGCGCCCGCCGCGGCCGGTGATCCGGCCGCCGGGTCGGCGAACCACACCACGACGGTGGCGGCACCGCTCGACTCGGAGGTCACGGATTCGGCGGCCACGGACTGTATCCAGGCGGCCATATCCGGCTGAGCTACGGCGAAACCGGTCGCGACCGGCCGGCCCACCGCGACGAGCCGTCGCTCACCCACCGATCCGGGTTCCGGTGCACCCGCTGGAATCCAGCGGATTTCGTAGCGCGCGTCGCGGGTGGTGGAGGTCGCGCTCGTCAACGCTTCGCGGTCGATCGGGCGCGTCAGCAGCGATTCGATCAGGGCCACCGGATCACCGGCGGCGTCCCGGAGCTCGACCCGGACACTGCCGGAACCGTCGGCCCGGATCCGGGCCTGCACGGCCGCCGCGCCCGGACGGTACAGCCGTACACCGTTGAACGAAAAGGGCAGCGGGACCTGCCCGGCCCCTGCCTCGGCGTCCAGGACCTCGCCGGCCGCGTGCAGCGCCGCGTCCAGCAGTGCCGGATGCAGACCGAAACCGGGGGCGTCCGCGCTCAGCGCAGCCGGTAACAGCACGTCGGCCAGCACCTCGTCCTCGCCCCGGGCAGTGCGGCGCACACCCTGGAACGCCGGCCCGTACTCGAACCCCTGGGTGAGCAATCGGCCGTAGAGCACGTCGGCCGCGACCGCGTCGCCCTCGGCCAGCGGGCCGTCGAACCCGCCGGTGGGCAGTATGTCGGCGGCCGCGCCGGGCGCGAAGACACCTCGGGCGTGCGTGATCGCGCCGGCGGCCGGATCGTCCGCCGGGCGGGAGGCCACCAGGAATCGGCGCCGCCCATCGGTACCGGCCGCTTCCACGCTGATCTGGATATCGACCTCGCCGCGTTCGGTCAGCCGCAGCGGCGCCTCGAGGACCAGCTCGTCGAGTACCTCCATACCCAGCCTGGCACCGGCCGCCAGCGCCAGCTCCACGAAACCCGTCCCGGGCAGCAGCACCGAGCCGAAAACCACGTGATCGGCGATCCACGCCTGCGATGCCAGCGAGAGGCGGCCGGTGAACAGCCACTCGTCCCGGCCGGCGAGTGCGACGGCCGCGCCCAGCATGGGGTGGTCCACAGCCATCAGACCGGCTCGGCACACATCACCCGATCCTTCGGTGGGCGTCAGCCAATACCGCTGCCGCTGGAAGGCGTAGGTCGGCAACGGAACCCGGCGGGGTGCGTGGCCGGCGAACAACCGGCCCCAGTCCACCCGTAACCCGGCGGCGTGCGCACTACCGAGGAAGGTGACGAACTGCGCCGTCTCATCGACGCCACGCCGACCGGCCGCGAGCACCACCGATCGCGCCTCGACCTCGGGATCGGCGGCCAGACAGTCACGCGTCGCCGCGGAGAGCACCGCGTCCGGGCCGATTTCGACGAACCGGCGCACACCCGCATCGATCGCGGCGGCGATCCCCGGAGCGAAACGCACACCCGCCCGTACCTGACGCACCCAGTACTCCGGATCGGTCAGTACCGACCCGTCCACCACCGCACCCGTCACATCGGACACGATCGGGATCGCGGGCGCCCGGTAGCTCAGACCGGCCGCGATCGCGCCGAATTCGGCCAGCATCGGATCCAGCCGGGCCGAATGGAAGGCATGGCTCACCCGCAACCGGGTGGTCTTCGCGCCGCGTTCGCGCAGTTCACGTTCGACTTCGCCGACCGCGTCCGCGTCACCGGACAGCACCACCGAGGCCGGGCCGTTGACCGCCGCCACCGACAACGTGTCCGGGTACCCGGACAGCAACTCGCCCGCCTCGGTCTCGGTGATCGCGACGGCCAGCATCGCCCCACCCGCCGGCAACGCACCCATCAGCCGGCCCCGCGCCGCGACCAGCGCGCACGCATCGGACAGGGTCCACACACCCGCCACATACGCCGCGACCAGCTCACCGATGGAATGACCCACCAGAACATCCGGGGCGAGCCCGAACGACTCGGCCAACCGGTACAGCGCCACCTCGAACGCGAACAACGCCGGCTGGGTGAACTCGGTGCGATCCAGCAGCTCGCCCGCATCGGCCCGGAACATCAGCTCGCGCAGCGATCTGCCCAGCAACGGATCGAAGACCGCGCATACCTCGTCCAGCGCCGCGGCGAACACCGGGAACCCGGTGTACAACCCGGCACCCATGCCCGCACGCTGTGCACCCTGACCGGTGAACATGACGGCGGTACCGCCCGAACCCACCTGCCCCGACACCACGCCCGCGCCCGGCGCACCTTCGGCCAGGGCAGCCAGCCCCACCGCCAGTTCGGCGTGATCCCGGCCCACCACAGCCGCCCGCCACTCCAGCTGCGCCCGGGTTGTGGACAGCGAGTACGCGATGTCCCGGACATGCACGCCCGCATCCGGATTCAGCAGGCCACGCAACCGGTCGGCCTGGGCCCGCAATGCCCCCTCGGAACCGGCCGACACCAGCAACGGAACGTACTCGCTGCCGACCCGCTCCCCGATCTCCGCCGAAGCCGGCGGTGATGCCCCCTCGGCGGACCCGGAGACCGTAGTCTCACCGGGCTCCGGCGCCTCCTCCAGAACGACGTGCGCGTTGGTGCCGCTGACCCCGAACGAGGACACACCCGCTCGCCGTGGCCGCTGCCCCACGCGCGGCCACGGCGCGCTGTCCTCGAGCAGTCGTACCGTCCCGGCCGACCAATCCACCAGCGGGCTGGGTTCGTCCACGTGCAGTGTCTTCGGCAGCATGCCGTGCCGCATGGCCTGAACCATCTTGATCACACCGCCGACCCCGGCTCCGGCCGAGGTGTGGCCGATATTGGACTTGAGCGAACCCAGCCACAACGGGGTCTCCACCGGCCGCGCGCCGTACACACCGATCAGCGCCCGCGCCTCGATCGGGTCACCGAGTTTCGTACCCGTCCCGTGTGCTTCGACCGCGTCGACCTCCGCGGGATGCACACCGGCGTTGACCAGCGCCTGGCGGATGACCGCCTCCTGCGACAGACCGTTGGGCGCGGTCAGCCCGTTACTCGCGCCGTCCTGATTGATCGCGCTACCGCGCACCACCGCCAGGACCGGGTGGCCCAGCCGCCGCGCGTCCGATAATCGCTCGAGTACCAGTACACCCAGACCCTCGGCGAAACCGGTCCCCTCGGCCCCGGCCGCGAACGCCCGGCACCGGCCGTCGGGCGAGAGCGCGCGCTGACGCGCGAACGCGATCAGCAACGACGGATCCGACATCACCGTGACCCCACCGGCCAGCGCCAGCGAGGTCTCACCCTGGCGCAGCGCCTGGCAGGCCAGATGCAGGGCGACCAGCGAGGACGAGCACGCCGTGTCCACCGAGATCGCCGGCCCCTTGAAACCGAGGGTGTAGGCGACCCGGCCCGACAGCACACTGTTGGACACACCCAGGTAGACGTGGCCCTCGGTCTCGGCCGTGATCTGCGCCGAGCCGACCCGGGGCCCGTAGTCCTGGTGCGCGACGCCGGCGAACACACTGGTATCGCTGTCGCGCAGCGATACCGGATCGATTCCGGCGGCCTCCAGCGCCTCCCACGACGCCTCGAGCATCAATCGTTGCTGCGGATCCATCGTGGCGGCCTCACGCGGGCTGATCCCGAAGAAGCCCGCGTCGAAACCGGCGGCGTCGTCGACGAAACCACCCTGCCGCGTGTAGATCGTGCCCGGCACGTCCGGGTCGGAATCGAACAGCCGATCCAGATCCCAGCCCCGGTCCGCCGGGTAGTCCCCGACCGCGTCCACACCCTCGGCCACGATCCGCCACAGCTCGTCGGGTGAGGTGACTCCGCCCGGGTACCGGCAGGCCATCCCGACGATCGCGATCGGTTCACGCGACCGGTCGGTGACCTCGCGCAGTTGCTGTTTGGTGTCGTAGAGCTCTTTGGCGGTCTTCTTGAGATACCGGCGAAGCTCGTCGTTGTCGGCCATCGGTGGGGCTCCTGCTCGTACCAGTTCAGCTGAGGTTGTCGATGAAATCGAAGAGCTCGCGATCGTCGGCGTCGTCGAGCTTTTCGGCGTTTTCGGCCAGATCGGCCGCACCTTGGTCGCCGGCTTCCAGTTGCCGTTGCAGCACAGCCAGCCGGCTCGTGATCTCCGACCGTTGCGCCGGCGAGAGTTCCGCGTCGGCACAGCGGCGCGCCAGGGCATCGAACTCCATCGTGATGGCCGGCATCGGGTCGTCGCCGGGTGCGATTTCGCGGCGGAGGAAAGCCGCCAGGGCCACCGGGGTGGGGTAGTCGAACACGGCGGTCGCGGCGAGCCGCACACCCGCCGATGCCTTGAGCCGGTTGCGGAACTCCATGATGCCCAGCGAATCGAACCCGATATCGCTGAACTGCTTGTCCGCGCTGATCTCCGCCGCGCTCTGATAGCCCAGCACCGCCGCGGCCTGGGCCCGGATCACCTGCAGCAGCACCTGCTCCTGCTCGGCCGGCGCGCGGCCGGCCAGCTGCCCGGCCAGTCCGGTCGGCGACTCGTCCACCGGCCCCGCCGCCCGCCGCCGCGCCGGGCGGGTCAGACCGCGCATCACCGCCCGCAGTTCGGCCGGCGCCAGTTCGGCCAGCGCGGCCCGATCCAGCCGGGCCGCCACGGAAACGGCCCGGCCGGCCGCGAGCGCGGCGTCGAACAACGCCATACCGTCGGAATCCTCCAGCGGTAGCAGGCCCTCTCGGCGCAGTCGGGCCAGATCGGTATCCGACAGCGCGCTGGTCATACCACCGCCCTGCCGCCACGGACCCCACGCCAGCGAGGTCGCGGGTAATCCGCTGATCCGGCGGTGGTGTGCCAGGCTGTCCAGGAAAACGTTCGCGGCAGCGTAGTTGGCCTGCCCCGAGCTGCCGATGACACCGGCGATCGACGAGTACAGGACGAACGCCGCGAGATCGAGATCCTGGGTGGCCTCGTGCAGGTTCCACGCGGCATCCACCTTGGCTGCCAGCACCGCGCCGATCTGTTCCTCGGTCAGCTGTTCGAATACCCCGTCGGCCAGCACGCCCGCGGCGTGCACGACCGCGGTGAGCGGACGATCCGGGGGGATACTCGCCAGCACCGCGTCCACAGCCGCTCGATCGGCGGCGTCACACGCCACCACCTCGACTTCCGCACCCGCGACGACCAGTTCGTCCCGGAGTTCGACCGCGCCGGGCGCGGCGGGCCCGCGGCGGCCGGCCAATACCAGCCGCCGCACGCCGTATGTCCGGACCAGGTGCCGGGCCAGCACCGCTCCCAGCGCACCGGTGCCGCCGGTGATGAGCACGGTCCCGTCGGTCCGCAACCGGGTGGGCACGGTGAGTACGTTCTTGCCGATGTGCTGGGCCTGGCTCAGGTACCGGTAGGCATCGGGACTGTTGCGCACATCCCAGGCGGTGATCGGAGACAGCCCCAGTGCTCCGGCCTCGAAGAGCTCCACCAGGGTCGCCAGGATCTCCTGTAACCGCCCGGGATCGGCGTCCAGCAGCATGAAGCTCTGATACCGGACACCCGGATGCCCGGCCGCCACCTCCGCCGGATCACGACGGTCGATCATGCCCATCTCGACGAACCGGCCGCCACGCGGCAGCAGCCGCAACGACGCGTCCACGAACTCACCGGCCAGCGAATCCAGCACGATATCCACACCACGGCCGCCGGTGACATCCAGGAACTTCTGCTCGAAGTCCAGTGTCCGGGAATCCCCGATCAGGTCCTCGGGGAATCCCAGTTCCCGCAGCGCGCCCCACTTCGGCGTACTGGCCGTGACCAGCGAACGCAAGCCGAGATGCCGGGCGACCTGGATCGCCGCCATCCCGACCCCACCGGTCGCCGCGTGCAGCAGCAAGGTCTCGCCCGGCGCGGCCGCCGCCAGATCCACCAGCGCGTAATAAGCGGTGGCGTAGGCGATCGGCACCGACGCCGCTCGGGCGAACGACCAGCCACGAGGTATCCGGGCGAGCAGGCGCCGATCGGTCACGGTGACCGAGCCCACGTCGGTGACGAACCCGAACACGCGGTCGCCGGGAACGAATTCGGTGACGTCCGCGGCGACCTCGAGTACGACGCCGGCGCCTTCACCCCCGATCCCGGCGCTCGGGTCCGGATAGGTGCCGAGCGCGATCAGCACATCGCGGAAGTTGAGCCCGACCGCGCGCATACTCAGCCGGACCTGGCCCGGAGCCAGTGCCGCCGGCGCGTCGGAGTTCTCGGCCAACGCGAAGTTTTCCCCGGTCAGGGTGCCCTTCCCGCGCAGTTTCAGCGACCACGAGGACTGCGCGCCGGTCAGGTCCACGGCCAGCTCGTCGCCGCCCGCGCGCAGCCGTGGCACATGGACCGCGCCACGCCGGATCGCCAGCTGCGGTTCCCGGGCCGCCGACAGCGCCGTAGCGATACCGCTCGCGCACTCGGCCCAGTCGCCGATATCGAGCAGCACCAGCCGATCAGGATGCTCGCTCTGCACCGAGCGGGCCAGACCCCATACCGCCGACGACGACAGATCCACCGGTTCGCCCGGATGCACGCCGACCGCTCGTCGCGTCACCACCACGATCGGTACGTCCCGAGCCAGCAGGCGTTTGATCCTGGTGGAGACGCCGATCACCACATCGCGGACCGTTTCCGGTAGCGCACCGGCGCCGCGTTCATCGACGACGGCGCGGCGCTCGACGACCGCCCGGTGATCCACCCGGACCACCGCCGCGACCCGGCCGGCGACAGTAACGATCTCACCGAGATCACCGGCGTCGGACACGGTGTCGGCGGCGGTGAGCTCCGCGACCTGCTCCACGTCGAACTCGGACATACGTACCCAGTCCACTTCGTAGCCGGTCCCCGGCGAACTCCGGCCGGTCGGCTCGAGCGCCGCGATGGAGATCGGACGCAAGGTCAACGTCCCGATCCGAACCACCGGAGCACCGGAGATGTCCGCCAGCCATACCGTCACCCGGTCGGCGGAAGTGCCCGCCACCGCACGCACCCGCACCGACGACGCACCCGCCGCGGCGAGGTCCACGTCCGCCCAGGAGAACGGCACGGCCACCGCGCCGGCGCCCGCGGCGGGGACCAACCCGCCCACGACCACCGCGTGCAATGCGGCATCGAGCAGCGCCGGGTGGATGCCGAACTCTCCGGCCGCGCCCGCGGCGTCGGGCAGGGTCACCTCGGCGAACACTTCGCCGTCACCTCGCCACAACGCCCGCAGGCCACGGAACGCGGGACCGTATTCGTAGCCGCGTGCCGCGAGATCCGCGTACACGTCACCTATCTCGACGGCCACCGCTGCTCGCGGCGGCCAGCTCATCGGCTCGGTGTCGCCGTCGGCGGTGCTCGCGGCCGGAAGTTCCGGCACGACCGTCGCCGACACATGCCTAATCCAGCGGTCTGGTTGGTCACCGTAGTCGCCGTCGGAGCCGGAGCCGGTTCGCGAGTACACCGACACCGTCCGCGCACCGGACTCGTCCGGCCCGCTCGCGACCACCCGTAACTCGACCACCGCGTCCCCGGCCAACGGCAACGGCGACTCGACCACCAATTCCGCCACCCGCGGGCAGTCCACCGTCGTCCCGGCATGCAGGACCAGGTCGACGAACGCCGCGCCCGGAACCAGCGTCGTCCCGGCGACCGTGTGGTCGGCCAGCCACGGATGACCGTCCACCGTCAACCGCCCCGTGAACACCGCCCCCTCGGAATCCGGCAGCCGCACCATCGCACCCAACAACGGATGGCCGGCCCGGTCCATACCCGACTGCCGGGCATCCGACGTGGTGATCGGCGCGGGCCAGTAGCGCTGGTGCTGGAACGCGTAGGTCGGCAACGAGACCCGGCTCGCCGCGCGGCCCGCGAGCAACGGCCGCCAATTCACCGCGATACCGGCGACATGAGCCCACGCCAGCGCTGCAAGCAACTGTGCCGGTTCGTCCGTCGACCGCCTGGCGGCCGCCACGACTATCGAGCGATCCTCGATATCGGGTGTTTCGGCGAGGCACTGCCGAGCCATCGCGCTCAGCACCGCGTCCGGCCCGATCTCGACGAATCGCCGCACCCCGATCGAGGCCGCCGTTTCCACGCCCCGCGCGAACCGCACACAGCCGCGCAGCTGGTCGACCCAGTAGTCCGGATCCGTCAGCTCGGCGTCGGCCACCGCGCCGGAGACATTGGACACGATCGGCACGGTGGGCCGGTGATAGGTCACCCCCTGTGCCACCCGGCGGAACTCGTCCAGCACGGGATCCATTCGCGGGGAATGGAACGCGTGACTCACCCGCAGCCGGTTGGTCTTCACACCCGCCCCGGCCAGCTCGGCCTCGATCTCGGCAACGGCGTCGAGATCACCCGACAGCACCACCGACGACGGGCCGTTGACGGCCGCCACCGACACCCGGTCGCCGCGACCGGCGACAGCCTGCGCGGCGACCTCCTCGGAGACGGCCGCCGCCAGCATCGCGCCGCCCGCGGGCAGCGCACCCATCGATCGGCCCCGGGCCACCACCAGCGCGCAGGCGTCGGGCAGCGACCACACACCGGCCACGTACGCTGCCGCGAGTTCACCGATCGAGTGCCCGATCAGCACATCGGGCACGACTCCGAACGATTCCAGCAGCCGGAAGGCCGCCACCTCGAACGTGAACAACGCCGGCTGAGTGAACTCGGTCCGATCGAGCAGGTCCGTATTGCCGGGGTCGAACACGATATCTGCGAGTGAGCGGCCCAGTAACGGATCGATATGCGAGCAGACCTCGTCGAAGGCGGCCGCGAAAACATCGAAGGCCGCGTACAGCCCGGCGCCCATGCCGGTGCGCTGGGCACCCTGTCCGGTGAACAGCAGCGCTGTCGCGCCGGTGCCGGCCGCCGCCGTGATCGTGCCGGGCGCACCGGCCGCGATCTCCGCCAGACCGGCCAGCAGTTCGTCGCGATCGGCGGCGACCACCACGCCGCGCCGATCGAGCCGGGCCCGGGTGGACTCCAGCGCCCAGGCCACGTCCCGGAGATCGAGGTCGGCGTGTTCGATCAACCACTGCCGCAATCGTTGCGCCTGAGCCCGCAAGCCCGGCTCCGAATTCGCCGACACCAGAAACGGCACAGCCGCGCGCGGCACCGGAATCGGCACAGCCGCGCCCGGCACCGGAATCGGCACAGCCGCGCGCGGCGGGTCCACCGGCTCGGCCGCCCCGGCCCGAGCCCGCGGCGCCTCCTCCAGGATGGCGTGCGCATTGGTGCCGCTGACCCCGAACGAGGACACCCCCGCGCGCCGGATCCGGCCATCGGCCGGCCACGGCGCGGCCTCGGTCAGCAGCGCCACCTTTCCGGCCGACCATTCCACATGCGGACTCGGCTCTTCGGCGTGCAGCGTCTTGGGCAGCATCTCGTGCCGCAGCGCCTGCACCATCTTGATCACCCCGCCGACACCGGCGGCCGCCACGGTGTGCCCGATATTCGACTTGACCGTGCCGATGCGCACCGGATGCTCACGATCCCGGCCATAGGCCGAGATCAGCGCGTTCGCTTCGATCGGATCCCCCAGCGTGGTGCCGGTACCGTGCGCCTCGACGGCGTCCACATCAGCGGGTCCGAGGCCGGCGTCGGCCAGCGCGGCCGCGATCACCCGTTCCTGGGACGGGCCGTTGGGAGCGGTCAGCCCGTTGCTCGCGCCGTCCTGGTTGACCGCGGTTCCGCGTACCACCGCCAGCACGTCGTGGCCGAGCCGCACCGCATCGGACAACCGTTCCAGCACCAGCACGCCGACGCCTTCGGCGAACCCGACACCGTCGGCGTCGGCGGAGAACGGTTTGCACCGCCCATCCGGCGCCAGCCCGCGCTGCCGCGCGAAATTGATGTACAGCCAGGGGGTCGCCGCGACGGTCACGCCACCGGCCAGCGCCAGCGAGGTGTCCCCCTCGCGCAGCGCCCGGCAGGCCTGATGCAGCGCGACCAGCGACGACGAGCACGCGGTGTCCACACTCACCGCGGGCCCTTCCAGTCCCAGGACATAGGACACCCGGCCGGAGACCACACTGTGCGCGGTGCCGGTGAGCCGGTAACCCTCCAGTTCTTCGGGTATCCGGTCGGCGTACCCGGAGTCGCATACGCCCGCGAACACTCCGGTGTCGCTGCCGCGCAGGGTGGTCGGGTCGATGCCCGCGCTCTCGATCGCCGCCCAGGACGCTTCGAGCAGTAGGCGCTGTTGTGGATCCATGGCCGACGCCTCCCGGGGGCTGATCCCGAAGAATTCCGCGTCGAACCCGGTGATATCGGTGAGGAATCCACCGCGCCGGGTGTAGGTCGTACCCGGGCTGTCCGGATCGGGATCGAAGAGCCGCGCGAGATCCCAGTCGCGATCCGCGGGAAACTCCCCGCTCGCATCGATTCCGGCCGCGACCAGATCCCAGAGATCGTCCGGCGACGCGACGCCGCCCGGGAACCGGCAGCTCATCCCGACGATCGCGATCGGTTCGGTGCCGCGCCCCGGATCCACCGGCAGGCTCGGCGGCACAACCTGTCCGGCGGCGCCCGCCGAGGTGGCGGGCTCGATCCGGGACAGCAGCAGCTCCGTGATCGCCGTCGCGGTCGGATAGTCGAACACCAGGGTCGAGGGCAATGCCATACCGGTGCTCGCGACCAGCTGATTACGGAATTCCATCACACTCAGCGAATCGAACCCCAGATCCTTGAACGGCATGCCCGGGGCGATCGACTCGGCGCTCTCGTGCCCGAGCACCGCCGCCGCCTGGGTCCGGACCAGTTCCAGCACGAGACGTTCCCGCTCGGCAACCGGCCGGCCCGCCAGCCGCCCGGCCAGCGTGCCGGCCGGCGTCGACGACTCGCCCGGGCCGGCTGCCACCCGCCGGCGAACCGGCCGCGACAGGCCGCGCATGATCGAACGGGTACCGGCCGCACCGGATTCGGCGAGGGCCGACCGGTCGATCCGGACTCCGGCGAAGGCCGCCCGGCCGCCGGCCAAGGCCGCGTCGAACAGCGCCAAACCCTCCTCGGTACCCAGGGGCGGGAACCCGTCTCGCCGCAGCCGGGCGATATCGGCCGACCCGAGACCGGTGGTCATCCCGGTTCCGTCCTGCCACAGTCCCCACGCCACCGAGGTAGCCGCGAGACCCATGACCTGCCGGTACTGGGCCAATGCGTCGAGGAAGACATTGGCCGCCGCGTAGTTCGCCTGGCCCGGGTTGCCGATCACGCCGGCGATCGAGGAATAGAGCACGAAGGCCGACAGGTCCATGGACCGGGTCGCCTCGTGCAGATTCCAGGCCGCGTCGACCTTCGGCCGCAATACCTCGGCGATCCGCTCGGGTGTCATGGTGTCGAGCAGGCCGTCGGCCAGCACACCGGCGGCATGCACGACGGCGGTCAGCGGATGCCGGGCCGGTATCGCGGCCAGCACCGCATCCAGCGCCGCCCGATCGGCCACATCGCAGGCGACGATATCCACCCGGGCGCCGAGGCCGGCCAGTTCGGCCCGCAATTCGCCCGCGCCGGGGGCGTCGGGTCCACGCCGGCTGGTCAGCACGAGGCTGCGGACGCCGTACTCGCTGATCAGATGCCGCGCCAGGCCCGCACCCAGTCCACCGGTTCCACCGGTGATCAGCACCGTCCCGTCCGGCCGAAGCGGAGTCGGCACGGTGAGCACATTCTTGCCGATATGCCGGGCCTGGCTCAGGTACCGGAAAGTCTCCGGCGCCCGCCGGATATCCCAGGCCGTGGTCCGCGACGGGGTCAGGGCACCCGACTCGAAGAGCCCCACGACGGCGGTGAGGATCTCCCGCAACCGATCCGGGTGCACATCCAGGAGCACGAACTGGCGGTACTCCACGCCGGGGTATTCGGCGGCGACCCGAACCGGGTCGCGCTCATCGAGGAGCCCCATCTCGATGAACCGGCCACCGCGCGGCAGCAACCGCAGCGACGCGTCCACGAACTCGCCGGCCAGCGAATCCAGCACGATATCCGCACCACGCCCGTCGGTGACCTCGAGGAACTTCCGCTCGAAATCCAGCGTCCGGGAATCCGCGATCTCGTGATCGGCGAAGCCGAGTCCGCGCAGCACATTCCACTTCGACTCGCTCGCGGTGACCAGCAGCCGCAATCCGAGGTGCCGGGCCAACCGGACGGTCGCCAGGCCGACGCCACCGGTAGCGGCATGCAAGAGCAATGTCTCACCGGGCCGGGCGCCCGCGAGATCGACCAAGCCGTAGTAAGCGGTCGCGTAGACGACCGGAACAGCGGCCGCCTGGACGAAGGACCAGCCGTCCGGAACGGGGGCGAGCAGCCGCCGGTCGGTCACCGACTCCGAGCCGGCACCGGAGGTGAACCCGAATACCCGGTCGCCGGGCGCGAATTCGGTCACGTCGGGGGCCACCTCGAGCACGACACCCGCGCCCTCCACGCAGAAGGTCGCGTCGATCGTCCGGGATCCGGCGTCCGTATTCGTCACCATGCCCAGCGCGATCAGCGCATCCCGGAAATTCACCCCGACGGCACGCAACGACACCCGCACCTGACCCGATTCCAGGGCCCGCTGCGCCGCTGTCTCGGTGAGCACGAGATTGTCGCCGGTCAAGGTGCCCTTCTCCAGGTGCGTCAGCGCCCACCCCGGGGTGCGGACGAGATCCGCGGCCCCGACGATGTCGCCGACACCGGCACTGAGCCGGGGCGCGTACCAGGTCCCGCGGCGCAACGCCAGTTGGGGTTCGGTGCCCGCGGCCACCGCCAGTTCCACCGCGCGGCGGTATCGCGACCTATCGTCGATATCGATGACGACGATCCGGTCGGGGTGCTCGGACTGCGCGACCCGCACCGTGCCCCATACCGGGGCCTGCGCGATATCGACCGACTCGCCTGGGTGCACAGCCACCGCACGGTGGGTCACCACCACCACCGGCTCGTCCCGGCCCAGCAGCCGCTGGAGCCGCTCGGTCAGCGCGGTCACCGTGTCGCGCACGTCCCGGGGGATATCGCCGCCGATCGCGTCGTCGAGAAGCAGCACCGAAACGGTCCGGCCGGCAACGGTCGCGGTCTCACCGATCTCGGCCGGATCCCAAGCACCGGGATCGCCGGGCGCACTGTCATTTTCGGGCTGCGCGACCCAATCGACCCGATAACCCGGATCGGTGCGGGTGGCGGACAGCGCACCGATGGACAGGGGCCGCATCGTCAGGGCGCCCACTTCGGCAACGGTCGCCCCGGAACTGTCGGCGAGGGTCACCGCGAGCCGGCCGGAATCGGAATCGGTGGCCGCGATCCGGACCCGCAGGGTCGTCGCACCGGTCGCGTACAGCTCGACATCTTCCCAGGCGAACGGAACAGCGATCTGTCCGAGCCGGGTCTCGGGCAGGAGCCCGCTCACCAGGATCGGATGCAGCGCGGCGTCCAGCAGTGCCGGGTGCAGGTCGAATTCGGCGCTGCCGGCACCAGCCGGTAGCTCCACCTCCGCGAACACTTCATCCGTACGCCGCCACACGGCCCGCAGACCACGGAACACCGGCCCGTACTCATAGCCCCGCTCGGCCAGATCCCGATAGGCGTCGCCGATCTCCACCGCTTCCGCGTCGTCCGGCGGCCACACCTGCAGACCCGAATCCGGCGTTCGGACAATGGAACGCCGGGCGAGGGTGGCCACCGCATGACGCACCCAGGCCGGCGTCTGCTCGAAACCCTCGGCACCTGCGCGACCCGAATCGTCGGCCGGCCGCGTACGCGAGTAGACCGCGACGCCGCGGGCTCCGGATTCGTCCGGAGCCCCTGCCACCACCGCCCGGAACTCGACGGTATCGGCGGCCGGCAGCGGCAGCGGCGCCTCGATCACCAGTTCGGCCACCCGTGGACATCCGATCACCGCGCCGATGTGCAACACCAGCTCGGCGAAGGCCGCCCCCGGCAACAGCGCCGCCCCCGCCACCGCGTGATCGACCACCCACGACTGCCCCGACCGGGACAATCGCCCGGTGAAAACCACCGCACCGGAATCGGGTACCTGCACCATCGCACCCAGCAACGGGTGTTCCGGATCGTCCAGACCCGACTGCCACACATCCACCGACGGCACCGGCTCCAGCCAGTACCGCTGACGATCGAACGCATAGGTCGGCAACGGCACCCGGCCCACCGCACGACCGGCGAACAACGGCCGCCAATCCACCTCCGCCCCCGCGACCCGCGCCGCCCCCAGCGCCGCCACGAACGCCGACGTCTCCTCGACCGAACGCCGCGACGATGCCACCACCGCCGACTCGGCCTCCAGCTCCGGGCGCTCGGCCAAGCACTCACGAATCATCGCGGTCAGCGCGGCATCCGGACCGACCTCGACGAACCGGCGCACGCCGGAGTCGATCAACGAATCCACCCCGGGTGCGAACCGCACACAGCTACGGACATGCGAAACCCAGTACTCCGGATCGCGCACCTGCTCCCCGATCAGCGCACCGGACACATTCGACACGATCGGGATCGACGGCGACCGGTACGTCAAGCCCCGCGCCACCGCCCGATACTCGTCGAGGATCGGCTCCATCAGCACCGAATGCGACGCGTGCGAGATCCGCAGCAACGAGTTCTTGCGCCCCGCCTCGGTCAACCGCGCCTGGATCTCGGCGACCGCGTCGGCGTATCCGGAGAACACCACCGAATTCGGGCCGTTGACCGTACCGACCGATACCCGGTCACCGTAACCGTCCAGCAGTCGCGCGGCCTCGGCCTCCGACACCGCCGCCGCCAGCATGGCCCCGCCCGACGGCGCCGACCCCATCAATCGGCCACGCGCGGCCACCAGCACACAGGCGTCCGGCAACGACCACACCCCGGCCGCATACGCCGCGGCGAGCTCACCCAGCGAATGCCCGGCCACCACATCCGGCAGCACACCGAACGATTCCAGCAACCGGAACAGCGCCACCTCGAACGCGAACAGCGCCGGCTGCATCCATTCCATCCGATCCAGCAACCCGTCGGGATCGGTGAACATCACCGTCCGCAACGACCCGCCCAGCTGCCGGTCCAGCTCCTCGCACACCTCGTCCAACGCCGCGGCGAACACCGGGAAGGCCCGGTACAGACCCGCACCCATCCCCACGCGCTGGGCGCCGCCACCGGTGAAGAGGAACGCGGTACTCCCCGCCCGCGCACCGCCCTCGACGACCGCCGGCGATACCGACCCGGACGCCAGCGCCGCCAGCCCCACGATCAATTCGTCCCGGTCCGCGCCGACCACCACCGCCCGGCGCCCGAGCCACCCCCGGGTCTCGATCAGCGAATACGCGACACTGTCCACATCCAGGTCGGGGTGTTCGATCAGCCACTGCCGCAACCGATCCGCCTGTCCGCGCAAACCCGATTCCGACTTACCCGACAACACCAACGGCACCACACCACCGGCGGCGGCACCACCGGCCCCGGGCTCACTGCTCGCCGGCAGCGCCGGCGCTTCCTCCAGGATCACGTGCGCGTTGGTGCCACTGATCCCGAACGAGGACACACCCGCGCGACGGATACGGTCACCGACCGGCCACGGCTCGGATTCGGCCAGCAACCGAACCGAACCGGCCGACCAATCCACATGCGGTGTCGGCGGATCGGCGTACAGGGATTTCGGCAAGGTCTCGTGGCGCAGGGCCGCCACCATCTTGATCACGCCGCCGATACCGGCGGCCGCGACCGCGTGCCCGATATTGGATTTCAGCGATCCGATCCGGAGTGCGCGTTCCCGATCGGTTCCGTAGGCGGCGATCAGGGCCTGGGCCTCGATCGGATCGCCCAGCGCCGTACCGGTGCCGTGCGCCTCGACCGCGTCCACCTGCGCCGGGTCCAGCCCGGCATTCGCCAGTGCCGAGGCGATCACCCGTTCCTGCGAAGGGCCATTCGGCGCGCTCAGTCCATTGCTCGCGCCGTCCTGATTGATCGCGCTGCCGCGCACGAGCGCAAGCACCGGATGGCCGAGCCGCCGGGCATCGGACAACCGCTCGACCGCCAGCACCCCGGCGCCCTCCGCCCAGGTGACACCGTCGGCGGCAGCGGAGAACGGCTTGCACCGCCCGTCGGCGGCCAGGCCCCGCTGGCGGGAGAAGTCGACGAACAGATCCGGGCCGGCCGCGACGGTGACACCGCCGGTCAGGGCCAGCGACACCTCACCCTGCCGCAGTGCCTGACAGGCGAGGTGCAGCGCGACCAGCGAGGAGGAACACGCGGTGTCGACGGTGACGGCCGGGCCTTCCAGGCCGAGGACGTAGGCGACCCGGCCGGAGACCACACTGTGCGAGTTGCCGGTCAGCCGGAATCCCTCGTATTCACCGGTTACTCCGGGCGAGTACCCGGAGGAACCGGCGCCGAGGTAGACACCGGCGTCGGTGTTGCGCAAGGTGGCCGGATCGATCCCCGCGTTCTCCAGGGCCTCCCAGCACACTTCCAGGATCAATCGCTGTTGTGGATCCATCGCCGCCGCTTCGCGGGGCGCGATTCCGAAGAAGGCCGCGTCGAATGCCGCCACATCGTCGATGAAGCCGCCCTCCCGCGTGTACACGGTGCCCGGCTTATCCGGATCGGCATCGAAGAGGCGGTCCAGGTCCCAGCCGCGATCCGCCGGAAAGGGGGTGACCGCGTCGACGCCACCGGCGACCAGATCCCACAGGTCCTCGACCGACCGCACGCCGCCCGGGAAACGGCAACCGATTCCGACAATGGCGATCGGTTCGTCCGCGCGGTCGCGACGCGCCGGTCGCGGCACGTCGTTCTCGAGGCCTTCCAGCCGGGATCGAACCAGCCGGGTGACCGCAGTCGGTGTCGGATGGTCGAAGATCAGCGTCATCGGCAGGTCGACGCCGGTGGCGCGAGCCACTCGATGCCGTAACTCGATGCCGCTCAGCGAATTGAAGCCGAACGCGGTGAACGGCAGGTCGGGATCGATCGCCTCGGGCGAATCGTGGCCGAGTACCGCCGCCGCCTGCTCGGCGACCACCGCGAGCACCAGCGCCTGCCGCTGCGGCCCGGGCACGGCGCCGAGCCGCTCGGCGAAGGACCCGGCCACGGTCCGCCGTTCCCGCACCGGGCGGGCCGGGTTCGCCACCGCGGCGGCGGTATCGGGCACGGGCCCCGCCGGCTCGATCAGCACCGACTCGACGGTGAGCAGCGGTCGACCGTTCTCGGTGGTCGCGGCGAGGTGGGTGGCACCCGCCGCGCCACGTCCGATCCGGACGCGTGCGGCCGGCACACCACGGTCATACAGGCGGATACCGCGCAGCGACACCGTGATCGGTATCGCCGGGCTGCCGGAACCGGCGATGTAGGAGTCCAGCGCGGGATGCAGCATGGCGTCGAAGAGCGCCGGATGAACCAGGAAACGCCCGGCCCCTTCGGCCAGGCTCTCGTCGAGCGAAACCTCGGCGAAATGCTCGTCGTCCTGTTCCCAGGCGGCGGTGACGCCCTGGAACGCCACTCCGTAGTCGATGCCCCGGCCGAACAGCCGGTCGTAGAGCTCCCCGGCGGACACCCGGTCGGTCGCGGGAGGCCGGTCACCGATCGTCACCTCGGTGTCCGCCGCGTCCACGGCGGAGGCGAGTATGCCGGACGCACAGCGCACCCACACCGCCGCGCCACTCTCGTCGCCGGTGTCGCGCCGCGCGTGCACGGTGAACGACCGCTGCCCGTGGTCGTCCGCCGCTGCCACACTCACCTGCAGATCCAGCACCTCGGCAGCGGGCAGCGGCGGGTGGATCCGCAATTCGGACACCGTTTCGGCGCCGACCCGGGCGCCGGCGGCCAGGGCTATCTCGACCCAGACCGAACCGGGTACCACGGCCGCCCCGGCGAGCACATGGTCGGCGAGCCACGGATGGGTACGGGTGGTCAACCGGCCGGCGAACAGCCAACCGCCGGTCCCCGCGATCGGCGTCGCGACGCCGAGAATCGGATGATCGGGATGAGCCGGCCCGTACGCGCGCACATCGCCCGCTCCGACGGCCGCGTCCGGGGTCCAGCACTGCCGCCGCTGGAAGGCATAGGCCGGCAGGTCCACCGGGGCGGTGCGGGGCGCGAGCATATCGTCCGGCACATCGATGCCCACGCAGTACGCCCGAGCCAGCGCGGCGCCGAACTGCTCCGCACCGTCACGCTCGCGTTCGAGCGTGCCCAGCACGGCCACCCGCTCGGACAGCCCCAGCGACCCGGCGGTGAGTTCGATCGCCACGGTCAGCACCGGATGGGGGCTCACCTCGACGAACGCGTTCATTCCGGTGTCCATCAGGCTGTGCACGGATTCGGCGAACCGGACCTGCCGGCGCAGACCGCGATACCAGTACCCGGCATCGAGACCGGCCGTATCCAGGTAGTCGCCCGTCACGGTCGAGAAGAACGGAATCGACCCCGAAACGGGCCGGATCGGCTCCAGTTCGGCCAGTAGTCGCTCCCGGATCCGTTCCACCGCAGCCGAATGCGAGGCATAGTCCACCGGAATGCGTTTCGCCCAGACCCCCTCGGCCGCGCACGCGTCGAGGAACTCCCCGATCGCGTCCGCGTCACCGGATACGACGGTCTGCCCCGGACCGTTCTCGGCGGCGACCGATAATCGAGAACCGAACGCGCGCAACCGATCGGCGACGGCGTCCGCGGACAGTCCGACCGCAGCCATACCACCGGATCCGGCGAGCTCGTGGGCAACCGCCCGCGAGCGCAACGCCACCACCCGGGCGCCATCCGCTGTCGACAGCCCCCCGGCCACCACCGCGGCCGCGATCTCACCCTGCGAATGTCCCAGCACCGCGGCCGGACGGACACCCCGCGCCTGCCACGATCGCGCCAGTGACACCATGACCGCGAACAGCGCCGGTTGCACCACATCCACCCGGTCCAGTCCGGGGGCACCCGGTTCGGCCCGCAGCACCTCGGTCAACGACCAGTCCACGAACGGCGCCAACGCCGCTTCGCACTCGGCGATGGCCGCGGCGAACACCCGGTCGGCAGTCAGTAACCGGGCGCCCATCCCCACCCATTGGCTGCCCTGACCCGGAAAAACGAACACCACCCGACGGGTCGCGGCCCGCTCGGGGAGGACCGCCCCCGGACCGGAATCGGGTGCCGGGTCGATGAGCCCGGCCAGCCCGTCGGACAGGGCGGCGATATCCGCGCCGACCACGGCCGCGCGCCACTCCAGCCGCGCGCGGGACCGGGCCAGCGACGAGGCCACCGCCGCGGCGTCGAGGTCGCGATGATCGCCGAGCCAGTCCCGTAGCCGAGCGGCCTGCGCGCCCAGCGCCTGTGAACTGCGCGCGGACAGGACCCAGGTCAGCGGCTGCCCGGGTGCGGTATCCGGATCACCGGAATCCGTCCCCACCTCGGCCGGAACTCCTTCGAGGATCACGTGCGCGTTGGTGCCGCCCATGCCGAACGACGAGACAGCGGCTCGCCGCACCGGTGCGGCGGGCCAGGGCCGGTTGCCGGTCACCACGGTCAGGCCCAGCTCGTCGAGCGGGATCCGGGGATTGGGCGTGTGGAAGTTCAAGCTGGGTACCAGTTCGCCGTACCGCACGCACAGTGCGGTCTTGATGAACCCGGCGATTCCGGCCGCACCCTCCAGATGCCCGATATTCGTCTTGACCGAACCGACGGCCAGTCGCCGCCCGGCCGGTCGGCCGGCGCCGTAGGTATCGCCCAGCGCGGCCGCCTCCACCGGATCCCCTGCGGGGGTGCCGGTTCCGTGCAGCTCCACGTAGTCCACCGACTCCGGCTCGACCCCGGCGGTCGCCAGCGCGGTCCGGATGACCGCTGCCTGGGTATCCGGACTGGGCGCGCTCAGCACTTGCCGATCGTTGCCGTTGTTGACCGAACTGCCACGGATCACCGCGTAGACCCGGCGGCCGGCGGCCACCGCCCGGTGCAGCGGTTCGAGTACGACGATGCCGCCACCCTCACCGCGAACGGTCCCATCGGCGTTCGCATCGAAGGTGTGACACTTTCCCGACGGCGAATGGGCGCCGAATTGTTCGTAGCGCTCGCCGCTGAGCGGCGACAGGATCAGGTTGACGCCACCGGCCAGCGCGACCTCGCACTCACCACGGCGGATCGCTTCGGCGGCCAGGTGCACCGCCACCAGCGACGAGGACTGCCCACTGTCGACCACCAGGCTCGGCCCGGTGAACCGGTAGTGATTCGAGATCCGGTTGGCCGCCACACCCCGGCCCACCGCCCACAATGAATGCCGGCCGATACCGGCACTTCCCCGCCCGGCCTCGATTTCGGCGAAGTCGGTGCCGGTGCTCCCGAGGAACACGCCGGTGGCGGCCTCGGCCGCGGCACCGAAACCCGCGTCCTCCAGCGCCTCCCAGCTCAGTTCCAGACCGAGCAGCTGCTGGGGATCGATAGCGCGGGCCTCGTTCGGGGGTACGCCGAAGAAGTCCGCGTCGTATCGGGTCGCGGTGTCCAGGAACCCCGCGATCTCCTCGATCCCCGGACGGTCCGCCCCGGCGGTGCCGATCGCGTCCCGTCCCTCCCGCAGCAGTCGCCAGAAAGCCGGGAGATCGGGTGCTCCGGGCATGCGGCACGACATCCCGACAACAGCGATATCGTTCGCCGACTCGATCATGGAAATTCCCGTCCAACCAGGTGAATACTGAGCTTGTTCGTGTTCGCCGGCAGCCACGTCACCACCGCCCCACCAGGGGCTGCGGCCGGCCACGCCGGTCATCCCGGA
This sequence comes from Nocardia sp. NPDC024068, assembly GCF_040638875.1. Lineage (NCBI taxonomy): Bacteria > Bacillati > Actinomycetota > Actinomycetes > Mycobacteriales > Nocardiaceae > Nocardia > Nocardia sp. NPDC024068. The sequence continues at coordinate 159,766 of NZ_JBEZYU010000004.1, forward strand.
TCGACATCGCGACCCGGATCCACCGCCGGCCGCTGCGGGTCGGCGCCGGTCACCGCGCTGATCCATTCCCGGATATGTGTCGCCACCTCGGCCGCGGCCCCGTCGAGCACGGACAGATGGTCGGCGGTGATCCGCACCGTCGGACCGGCGTGCTGCCAGTCCGGCACCGGTACCGCCATATCCGACAGTCCCGGCATCGGAGTGGTGGCCCGCAGCAGCAGCGTGGGTTCGGAAATCGGCTCTGCCGCACGGCCGCCGTAGACCTGGCCGTAGTGCGCCATCACCACCAGGCCACGATCGTCGACCGTCACCAGTTCGTGGCTGAAGGCCACTTCCAGTGCACTGCCGAACACCTCGAGGTTGTCCTCTTCGCTGTCGGGCGAATAGGTGTCGATCATGGCGACGCCCCTGGGCGCCCGCCCGCGTTCGGCGAGCCGGCCGGCGAGCCCGTGGGCGATCGCCCCACCGATCGAGTAGCCGACCAGCACGAACGGATCCGGACCGACCGTGTCCAGGGTGGTATGGGCGAGACAGTCCAGCAGGGCATCCCAGTGCGGCGGCAACGACTCGCCCGGTCGCGTACCGGGTAGCCAGAGCGCGGTCATCCCGAACTCGGCACCGAGCTCCCGGGCCAACCGGCCGAACTGGTGCGGACCGTTGCCGACCACGAACGACGGGACACAGATCAGCTTCAGCCCGGCCCCGGCGCGCGCCAGCAACATCGGTTTCGGGGCGACCAGCCGATCGGCCGATTCGTCCAGATCGACGATCAGCCGGCCGGTCTGCATCAGCACCGGCAGGGCGACCTTCGCGTCACCACGCCGGAGCGCCTCGGTGACCAGCCCGGTGAGAATCCCGGGCCCACTCGGACCCGATGCCACCGGCGCCGCTCCGCCCTCGACGCCGACGAGACCACCGATCTGCTCGGTCAGCGTCTCGGCCACGGCGGCCGGGGTCGGATATTCGAACACCAGCGTGGACGCCAGGGTCAGTCCGGTGATCGTGGCGAGCCGGTTGCGGAATTCCACACCGCCCAGTGAGTCGAACCCGAGTTCGGTGAACAACGCGTCCGGGTCCACCTCGTCGGCCGAAGCGTGGCCCAGCACGGTGGCCGCCAGCGCCCGGACCTCGTGCAGCACCAGGTCGTAACGTTCGGACTCGGCAACGGCCGCCAGCCGCCGGGCCAGCGATCCCGTGTCCTCGGCCGACAGCGCCGCCACCGGAGCGCGAACGATATCGCGGAACAGGCTGGGCAATGCGCCGGTGCCGGCGAGCTCGCTGAGCGCGGACATGTCCAGCAGTGCGGTCAGCACCAGGGCATGGCCGGTGCCGAGTGCCTTGTCGAACAGCTCCATGCCCGGTTCGGCGGTGATCGGCACCAAGCCGAGCCGGGTGCGGATCTGGCGAACTATCTGCTCGGCGCCTTCGCCACCGAGCGCGCTGCCCATGCCGACGGTCCACAGTCCCCAGGCCAGCGAATGCGCGGGCCGGCCGGATTCGCGACGCTGATGGGCGAGCGCGTCGAGGAAGGCATTCGCCGCCGCGTAGTTGCCCTGCCCCTGGCCGCCGAGCAGCGGCGCGGCCGAGGAGAACAGGACGAAGGCCGACAGCTCCGCATCCCGGGTGAGTTCGTGCAGGTTCACCGCGGCATCGGTTTTCGGCCGCATGACCCGATGCACCTGGTCGGCGGTCAAGGTTTCGATGGTGCCGTCGTCGATCACACCCGCGGTGTGCACCACCGCGGTCAGCGGATACTCGGCCGGCACCGTGCGCAGCAGGTCGCCCAATGCCGCGCGATCGGCCGCATCGCAGGCGACGATCCGCACCTGGGCACCGGCCTCGGTGAGGTCGGCGGCCAGTTCTTCCGCACCGTCGGCGGCGGGCCCGCGCCGGGACACCAGCAGCAGCCGCCGCACACCGTGCTCGGCCACCAGGTGCCGGGCCAGCAACGCCCCCAGGCCACCGGTGCCACCGGTGACAAGGACCGTCCCGGTGCCGAACGACACCGGTTCGGTGTCCGCCACCGCCTTGACCACCCGGGGCACCAGCGCCGCGGATTCGCGGACGGCGACCCGGGGCTCACCGGCCCCGGCGACCGCGCGAATCAGATCCGCGCTCGGCGCGGTCCGCTCGTCGAGGTCGAGCTGGACGATGCGGCCCGGGTATTCCGCCTGCGCGGAGTCGATAAGACCGGCGACCGCCGCACTCGCCGGGTCGCCGGGCTCGCCGGGCAGGCCGGCGGCGCAGCGGGTGAGGACCACCAGGATTGCGCGCTCGGTGCGTTCGTCGGCCAGCCAGTCGCGTACCAGCGTCAGGGTGGCGCTGACGCGGAGCCGCGCGGCCTGGGCCAGATCACCGGCGGCCGTCTCCTCGCCGGAATCCCAGACCACCAATCCTGGTACCGCCGGGCCGGCGGCCAGCGCGGTCAGATCCTGGTGGGTACTCACCGATCCCGGCACCGGCGCCGAGCCGAGCACTGCCACCGCGGTTCCCGGCCCGGCGGCCGGGAGCGGCACCGTCTTCCAGCTGCGGGTGTAGAGCGGGCTGGAGGTGGCCCGGGAACGGTTCAGCGTCTCGATATCGACCGGGCGGGCCAGCGCGGCGGCGATGGTCAGCACGGGTGCGCCGTCGGTGTCGGTGAGGTCGAGCCGGGCGGTATTGGTCTGATCGGTGACGCTGATCCGGACGCGAACGACATCGGCACCCGCCCGGTACAGCCGGATCCCGGTGTAGGAGAAGGGCAGCGGAACCCGGCCCGGATCGTCGAGCCGGTCCAGCGACGGGTGGATACTCGCGTCCAGCAGCGCCGGATGGATCCGGTACTCCCGAGCCGCGGCGCTGTCGGGAAGCGCCACCTCGGCGTACATCACGTCGCCGGCACTCCATGCCGTGCGCACACCTCGGAAAGCAGGCCCGTAACCGAAGCCGATAGCTGCCAGTTGTTCGTACAACTGCCCGGGGTTCAGCGACCGCACCTCACCCGCGGGCACCTGTCCGTCCCACAGCTTGTCATCCGGGACCGAGCCGGCGGGGGCCAGCGTGCCGATCGCGTGGGTGATCCAGTCGGCCTCGTCGGAAGCCCCGACGGGACGGGAATGGATCACGAACCGCCGCCGGCCGGTGGTGTCGGCCGCCTCGACGACGACCTGCGCGTCGAGCGGGGTGTCGTCGTCGAACAGCATCGGTGACTCGAGCACCAGTTCCTGAATCGTGTCCATGCCCAGATGGCTCCCGGCGTGCAGCGCCATCTCCACGAAACCCGTGCCCGGGATCAGCGCCGACCCGAATACCACGTGGTCCGCCAGCCACGGGTGGGTGCGGGTGGAGAAGCGGCCGGTGAACAGCCATTCGTCCCGTCCGACCACCGGCACGACCTCGGTGAGCAGATGACCCGAAACCGGCCGGGCGGCTTTCGGTCCCGGCTCCAGCCAGTACCGCTGATTCTGGAAGGCATAGGTCGGCAACGCGATCCGACGGGTGTCCCGGCCCGCGAACAGCGGATCCAGCACTACCGGCACGCCCGATACCCGCGCCTGCGCCAGGAATGTCACGAACTGCGTGCCCTCATCGACCGTGCGCCGGGCGGTGGCCGCCACCAGCGACTCGGCTTCGGTCTCGGCACCGGTCAGGCATTCGCGGGTCGCCGCGGTGAGCACCGCGTCCGGCCCGATTTCCAGGAAACGCCGGACTCCGGCAGCGGCCAGCGTTTCCACCCCGGCGGCGAAGCGGACACATCCACGCACCTGGTCCACCCAGTACTCCGGGTCGGTGAGCTCGCTACCCGCGACGGTTCCCGAGAGGGTGGAAACGATCGGGGTCGAGGGCGCGTGATACGCCAGAGATTGCGCGACAGAGCGGAATTCCGCCAGCATCGGGTCCATCAGACCCGAGTGGAACGCGTGGCTCACCCGCAGTCGCGAGGTTCTGGTCCCCGCCTCGTCCAACAGCTTCGCGACCGCGTCGACCGCGTCGGCGGTTCCGGAGAACACCACCGAGAGCGGGCCGTTCACCGCGGCGATCGACAGATCGTCCCGGTAGTCGTCCAGCAACCGCTCGGCGCTTTCCTCGGTGGTCGCCGCCGCGAGCATCGCCCCGCCCTCCGGTAGCGCACCCATCAGCCGGCCGCGTGCGGCCACCAGCTCGCAGGCGTCCGCCAGCGACCACACCCCGGCCACCTGCGCGGCCGCGAGCTCGCCGATGGAATGCCCGGCCAGCACGTCGGGGACGATCCCGAACGATTCCACCAGCCGGAACATCGCGACCTCGAAGGCGAACAACGCGGGCTGGGTGAACTCGGTGCGGCCCAGCAGATCCGCCCGGTCCGCGTCGAACATCAGCTCCCGGAGCGACCGCCCGAGCAGCGGATCGAACCGGTCACACACTTCGTCCAGTGCGGCGGCGAAAACCGGGAAGTCGCGGTATAGCCCCGCACCCATTCCGGCCCGCTGCGCGCCCTGGCCGGTGAAGAGGAACGCGGTGCGACCCGTTCGTGCCTTCCCGGGTGTCACCCGCCCGGCCGACGCGCCCGATGCCAACTCCCCGAGGCCCTTCAGCAGCTCGTCGCGGCCGTGCCCGATCACCGCGCCGCGCCAGTCCAGCTGCGCTCGGCTTTCGACCAGCGAGAAGGCCACCCGCCACAGATCATCGGTCTCCGGGGCATCGGCCAGCCACTGCCGCAATCGATCGGCCTGCGCGCGTAGACCAGCCTCGGATTTCGCCGATACCAGCAGCGGTACCGCCGCCACCCGAACGGCCGCGTCCGTTTCATCGCGCCGGGTCCGCCCGGGTGCCGTCGGAGACTCGGCGGGTGCTTCCTCGAGCACCACGTGTGCGTTGGTGCCGCTGATACCGAACGACGAAACGCCGGCCCGGCGCTTGCGCCCGTCCTCGGCGGGCCACGGCTCGGACTCGGTCAGCACCCGCACCGCACCGGCCGACCAATCCACCTGCGGCGAGAGCTCGTCCACGTGCAGGGTCTTCGGCAGCATGCCGTGGCGCAAGGCCTGCACCATCTTGATCACGCCCGCCACTCCGGAGGCCGCCACCGAGTGCCCGATATTCGATTTCAGCGACCCGATCCGGAGCGGTTCGGCCCGATCCTGCCCATACGCCGCGATCAACGCCTGCGCCTCGATCGGATCACCCAACGGCGTACCCGTACCGTGCGCCTCCACCGCATCCACATCCACCGCCGACAACCCCGCCGACGCCAACGCCGCCGCGATCACCCGCTCCTGCGACGGACCATTCGGCGCGGTCAAACCGTTCGACGCACCATCCTGATTCACCGCCGAACCCCGCACCACCGCCAGCACCTCGTGCCCCAGCCGCCGCGCGTCCGACAACCGCTCCAGCACCAGCACACCCACACCCTCGGACCAGCCCACCCCATCCGCGGCCGCCGAAAACGCCTTACACCGGCCATCCGGCGCCAGACCCCGCTGCCGGGCGAAGTCCACGAAGAACTCGGGGCTGCCGGAGATACTGACGCCGGCCGACAGCACCAGCGACGTCTCACCGTTGCGCAGCGCCTGGCACGCCAAGTGCAAGGCGACCAGCGACGACGAGCAGGCGGTGTCCACGGTCATCGCCGGACCCTGCAGCCCGAGAACATAAGCGACGCGCCCGGAGATCACGCTCTCGGAGTTCCCGGTCATCCGGAACCCTTCGTTCTCCCCCACGACCCGCTCGCCGTAGCCGGAAGGTGTGGCGCCGACGTATACACCGGTATCGCTGTTCCGCAGCGATACCGGATCGATACCCGCGTCTTCCAGCCCCTCCCAGGCGGCTTCCAGCATCAGCCGCTGCTGCGGGTCCATCGCCGTCGCCTCACGCGGGCTGATCCCGAAGAAGCCGGGGTCGAAACCACCGGGGTCGGCGAGGAAACCGCCCTCACGCACGTAGGTGGTGCCGGGGACATCCGGGTCCGGGTTGTACAGCCGGTCCAGATCCCAGCCCCGGTCGGTGGGGAAACCGGTGATCGCGTCGGCGCCGGCGGCCACCAGGTCCCACAGCTGTGCCGCGGAGGAAACGCCGCCGGGATAACGGCAACCGATTCCGACGATGGCGATGGGCTCATCGGTGCGGCCCTGGCGCAATGCCCTGGGCGCCGGCTTCCGCGCACTGGGCGCGTCAGCGATCAGCGATACCAGCAACACCGCCACCGCCCGCGCGGTCGGATGGTCGAAGACCAGGGTGGCGGGCAGCGGCAAACCGGTGGCCTTGGCGAGCCGGTTGCGGAATTCGACCCCGGCCAGGGAGTCGAATCCCAGATCGGTGAACGGCATATCCGGCTCGATCGCCTCGGCCGAGCCGTGGCCCAGCGCCGCGGCCGCGGTCTCGCGCACCACCGACAGCGCGACCTCGTCCCGCTCAGCGGCCGCGACGGTGGCCAGGCGCCCGAGCGGCGCCGCGTTCGCAGGGGTCCCGGGCGCGGCGACCAGCGTGCTCAGCACGTTCGGCAGCGAACCCGCCCGAGCGAGTTCGGTCAGTCCGGCGATATCGAAATCGGCGGCCACCGCCAGGGCGTTCGGCCCGGCGACAGCGGCGTCGAACAACTTCAGTCCGGCCGTGTTCTCCAGCGGCCGTAGACCCATCCGGCGCAGTCGCGCCAAGCCGGGCGCACCCAGTTCGCCGGTCATCCCGGTACCCGCGTTCCACGGACCCCAGGCAATCGATACGGCCGGTAGGCCGGCCGTGGTCCGCAGCACCACCATCGCATCCGCGAAGGCGTTCGCGGCCGCGTAGTTGCCCTGGCCCGGCGACCCCGCCACCCCGGCCATGGACGAGAAGACGACGAACGCCGAAACCGCGGCAGACCCGGCCACCTCATGCAGCGACCACAGCCCGTCGACCTTGGGCCGGAACACCCGATCGATCTGCTCGTTCGTCAGGCTCTCGACAGTCGCGTCGTCCACGACCCCGGCCGCGTGCACGATTCCCGACAACGGGAACTCGGGAGGAAGCTGGGCCAGCAACTGTGCCAGGGCATCTCGATCCGCCACGTCACAGGCGGCCACCTCGACCGCGGCCCCCAGCGCGGACACCTCGGCGACCAGCTCCGGTAGCCCTTCGGCGTCGCGACCCCGGCGGGAAACCAGCAGCAGCCGGCGTACTCCGTATGCCGCGACCAGATGCCGCGCCACCAGTGCGCCCAGACCGGTGGTACCGCCGGTGACCAGCACCGTGCCCGTGCCGAAAGACATCGGCGCGGACTCGGTCGCGGCGGAACGGCGACTCACGCGCGGCACCGTGAGGGCACCGTCGCGTACCGCCAGCAGCGGCTCGTTCGCGGCGAGGGCCGCCGAGACAATTCGCCGGTCGAGCTCGCCGTCCAGGTCGAGCAGGACGATCCGGCCGGGATGTTCGGCCTGCGCACTGCGCACCAGTCCGGCGATCGCCGCCGCCGCCGGGTCTGGTGATTCCCCGGCCGGCCCCATCGCCCGGTGCGTCACCACCACCAGCCGGGTCCGGGCCGCCCCGCTCTCCGCGAGCCAGGATCGCATCAGGCCGAGCGTCTCCCGGACGCCGCGCCGGGCCCGGCCGGGCATCGTCTCGGCGATATCGGCCACTGCCTGGGCGGCGTCGGCCACCGTCGCGGAGGCATCAGACACCGTCTCGACGGCATCGGGCACCGTCTCGGCGAACCACACGACCGCATCGGGTGCCGCCGGCCCCCGCGCCGCCTCGGCGGCCGCACCGATATCGGTGAATCGGTGCTCGGCTCCGGCAATATCGGCCCCGCCGAGCACGGCTACCGACACCTCGGGCACCTCGGTCAAGACCGGGACCGGCAACCAGTCCAGGCCGTACAGCGGCAATGCGCCCGCCGAGCGGACCCGCTCCACCGTGCGCCGCTCGACCGGATGAACCACGACCGAGTCGACACTCAGCACCGGTTCGCCGGCTTCGCCGACCGCTTCCATCCGGATCCCGTAGCCACCGTGCCAGTCGATCCGCAACCGCAGCGGCCCGGAACCGGTCCGGGCCAACCGCACGCCCGCACAACGCACCGGCAGCGGAACCCGGTCGGCGGGAACGTCGTCCATGACGAAGTCGAGCGCCGGGTGCAGGCAGGCGTCGAACAGCGCCGGGTGGATACCGAAGCCGCCCGGCTGGGGGATCACCGCGTCGTCGAGCGAGATCTCGGCGAACATCTCCTGCCCACGACGCCAGGCCGCGCGTACCCCGCGGAATACCGGTCCGTATTCCATACCCAGGCCGGAGATCCGGTGATACAGGTCCGCCACATCGAGCTGCTCGGCATCCTCCGGCGGCCACGCCGCGGCCCATCCGGTGCCGGTATCGGGTGTCGCGTCGGCTTCGGCCAGCACACCACCGGCGTGCGCGACCCAGGCTTCGGCGTCCTCGGTCCGCTCCGGCCGGGAGTAGACGGTGAAGTGGCGGCGGCCGTCCGGCCCGGCCTCCGCCACCGCGACCTGGATATCCACCGGGTTCTCGGTGAGCACCAGCGGAATATCGAGCAGCAATTCCTCGATCACCCCGGCGCCCAGGCGCGCCCCGACCGCGGATGCCAATTCCAGATAGGTGGTCGCCGGCACCACCGGCGTACCGAACACCAGATGCTCGGCGACCCAGGGCTGGCCCGGATCGGACAGCTTTCCGGTGAACAGCCACTCATCCCTGCCGGCCACCGGCACAGCCTCGGTCAGGATCGGATGGCCGAATCCGCTCGCAGCGGCCGGGCGGCCCGCGGGCAGCCAGTAGCGCTGCCGCTGAAAGGCATAGGTCGGCAGCTCGACTCGCGCCGGTGAGTGGCCGGCGAACAGGGACGCCCAATCGACCTCGATACCCGCGCTGTGCGCCCGGCCGAGGAACGCCAGGAACTGCGTCACCTCGTCGGCGCCGCGCCGGCCGGCGGCCGCCACCAGAGCCTTCGATTCCAGGTCCGCGGGCAGGCACTGCCCGGTCATCGCGCTGAGTACGGCATCCGGTCCGATTTCCAGGAACCGCGTCACCCCGCTGTCCACCAGATGGTCGACGCCGAGGGCGAACCGCACGGTATCCCGGACATGACCGACCCAATACATCGGATCGGCGAATGCTTCACCGCCGACGACCCCGAACACGGTGGACACCACCGGAAGCAGCGGACGACGGTAGTTCACCCCGGCCGCCACACTCTCGAACTCGGGGAGCATCGGCTCCATCAACCCGGAGTGGAAGGCGTGGCTCACCCGCAGCCGGGACACCCGCACATCCTCGGCGGAGAGCAGCTCCTCCAGCCGGTCGACAGCTTCCTCGGTACCGGAGAACACGACCGCCGACGGACTGTTGACGGCGGCGATCGACACCCGCCCGCCGAAGGGGGCGATGATCTCGTCCGCGCGCGGCGACCCGAGCGCCGCCGCCAGCATCGCGCCGCCCGGCGGCAACGCACCCATCAGCCGGCCGCGCGCCGCCACCAGCGCACACGCGTCAGCGGTCGACCACATCCCGGCCACATAGGCGGCGACCAGTTCACCGATCGAATGCCCGATCAGCACATCCGGACCGATGCCGAACGACTCCACCAGCCGGAACAGCGCCACCTCGTAGGCGAACAGCGCCGGCTGGGTGTACTCGGTCCGATGGATCGAGTCCGGCTCGGCCGAACCGAAGACGATCTCCTTCAGGCCGGTATCGCTGCCGAGCTGTCGATCGAATTCGGCGCAGATCTCGTCGAAGGCGGCGGCGAAGACCGGGAAGGTCGAATACAGTCCGGCGCCCATGCCCGGTCGCTGGGCGCCCTGACCGGTGAACAGGAAGGCGATCTTGCCGTCGACGGGTGTGCCGTCGACGACGCCCACGCCGGTCGAACCGGTGGCCATATCCGCCAGCCGCGCCAGTGCCGATTCCCGGTCCCCGGCGACGACCACTCCGCGCCGGTTCAGCCGGGAGCGAGTTGTCAGCAGCGCGTGCGCGATATCCGGTAGTTCCGCTTCCGGGTGCGCGAGCAGCCAGTCGCGCAACCGCGCCGCCTGGGCGCGCAGCCCCGGCGCCGACTTGGCCGACAGCAGCAGCGGCACGACTCCCGCCGCCGGACCGCGGCCGTCGGCTACGGGCACCGAGCCCACCGGTCCGGCCGGTGCTTCCTCGATGATGACGTGTGCGTTGGTACCGCTGATCCCGAACGACGAGACCCCGGCCCGGCGCACCCGGTCCGCCGAACCCGGCCACGACCGATCCTCGGTGAGCAACCGCACCGCACCGGCCGACCAATCCACATGCGGCGACGGCGCGTCCGCGTGCAACGTCCTGGGCAGCACCGCGTGGCGTAGCGCCTGCACCACCTTGATCACCCCGGCCACCCCGGCGGCCGCTTGACTGTGCCCGATATTCGATTTCAGCGAGCCGACCCACAGGGGTTCGGCCCGATCCTGCCCATACGCCGCGATCAACGCCTGCGCCTCGATCGGATCACCCAACGGCGTACCCGTACCGTGCGCCTCCACCGCATCCACATCCACCGCCGACAACCCCGCCGACGCCAACGCCGCCGCGATCACCCGCTCCTGCGACGGACCGTTCGGCGCGGTCAAACCGTTGCTCGCACCATCCTGATTGACGGCGCTGCCCCGCACCACCGCCAGCACCTCATGACCCAGCCGCCGCGCATCCGACAACCGCTCCAGCACCAGCACACCCACACCCTCGGACCAGCCCACCCCATCCGCCGCCGCCGAGAACGCCTTACACCGGCCGTCCGGCGCCAGACCCCGCTGGCGCGAGAACTCGGTGAACAGGAACGGTGTCGACATCACCGCGGCGCCGCTGGCCAGCGCCATCGAGCATTCGCCCTGACGCAACGCCTGAGCGGCCAGATGAATGGCCACCAGCGAGGACGAACACGCGGTGTCCACGGTGATCGCCGGCCCCTCCAGACCCAGGGAATACGCCACCCGACCGGAGGCGACACTGCTCGCCGAACCGGTGCCGATGTACCCCTCGACACCGGCGCCGGAGGCTTTGGCGATCTCCTCGTAGTCCAGGTACGAGACGCCGGTGAACACACCCATATCGCTGCCCCGCAACGACGCCGGGTCGATTCCCGCGTGTTCGAGCGCCTCCCACGACGCCTCCAGCAGCAGCCGCTGCTGCGGATCCATCGCCGCCGCCTCCCGGGGGCCGATGCCGAAGAATCCCGCATCGAAATGGCCCGCATCGGTGAGGAATCCGCCGTAGCGCAGATACGAGGTCCCCGGGTTGTCGGGGTCCGGATGGAACAGCCGGTCCAGATCCCAGCCCCGGTCCGTGGGGAAGTCGGTGATCGCGTCGGTTCCGGCGGTCACCAGATCCCAGAGCTGGGCGGGCGATTCGACACCCCCCGGATAGCGGCAGCCCATACCGACGATCGCGATCGGTTCATCGGTCCGGACCCGGCGGACCACCCGGCTCACCGGTCGGGCCGACCCGAGCTCGCCGACCCGGGACAGCACGAATGCGGCCACCGCCGTGGCGGTGGGATGGTCGAACACCAGCGTGGACGGCAGTTGCACACCGGTCGCCTTGCCCAGCCGGTTTCGGAACTCGACGCCGGCCAGCGAATCGAAACCCAGTTCACTGAACGGCGCGCCGGGATCGATCGCGGCGGCGGAGATGTGCCCGAGCACGCCGGCCGCCTCCGCGCACACCACCGCGAGAACAATGGCCTCGTGCTCGGCCGGCTCGGCAGCCGCCAACCGGCGAGCCAGTGAGCCGGTGGTATCGGCCGCCCGCCGCACCGGCACGGTCACCATCGCGTGCAGTACCCGGGGAAGCGAGCCCTCGCGGGCCCGCGCCGCAAGTGCCTCGGTGTCGAAATCGGTGGCGACGACCGTCGGCGCGGCCGCGGCGGTCACCTGATCGAACAGGGCCAGACCGTCGGCGGTGGCGAGCGGGCGTATCCCCATCCGCGCCATTCGCGCCATCGCGGTGTCGTCCAGCGCAGTGGTCATACCGCTGCCCTGGTTCCAGGAACCCCACGCGATCGACACCGCGGGCAGGCCCGCCGTGTGCCGCTGGGCTGCCAGCGCGTCCAGGAAGGCGTTCGCCGCGGCGTAATTGCCCTGCCCCGGTGATCCCGCGACACCCGCGAGCGAGGAGAACAACACGAAGGCGGCCAGCTCCCGGTCACGGGTGGCGGCGTGCAGGTTCCACGCGGCATCCGCTTTCGCCGCCAGTACCCGATGCAGCTGTTCGTCGGTCAGGGTTTCGACGGTGCCGTCGTCGAGAACGCCGGCCGAATGGATCACCGCGCTCGGGGCGAATTCGCCGGGGAGATCCGCCAGCAGCGCGGCCAGCGCGGTGCGATCACCGACATCGCATGCGGCCACCCGCACCTGTGCACCCGCCGCGGCCAGCTCACCGACCAGCTCGGGCGCCCCGGGGGCGCGGTCGCCACGGCGCGAGACCAGAACCAGGCGACGCACTCCGTGCGCCGCCACGAGATGCCGGGCCACCTCGGCACCGAGCCCACCGGTGCCGCCGGTGATCAACACCGAGCCCGTGCCGAAGTCCGGTGCCGCGGATCCGGACCGGCCGGACCGGCGTCGCAGGCGGGGCACGTACCGCACACCGTCGCGGATCGCCAGCTCCGGTTCTTCCGAATCCGCCGCGGCGGCGACCGTTTCCTCATCCAGGTCCGCGCCCGGCGCCACGTCGAGCAGCACGAACCGGCCCGGGTACTCGAACTGCGCGCTGCGCAGTAAACCGGCCACAGCCGCACCGGCCGGATCCGGCGATTCGCCGGATATCGCGGCGGCACCTCGCGTCAGCACCACCAGCCGAGCAGCCGATAACCGGTCATCGGTCTGCCACCGACGCAACAGCTCCAGCGTCGCGGCAACCTCGGTGTGCGCGCGAGCGACGACATCGTCGGCACCGGAATCACCGCCGACCGGGGACCATACGACGACCTCGGGAACCGTCTCCGCGGCCAGCAGCTCGGCCAGGTCGGCGAACCGGCCGCCCGCCCCGGAGACCGAGACGGATCCCAGCACCGCCACCGGCACCGTCGGATCGCCGGACCCCGCCGACACCGGCACCCACTCGACCTCCGCCAGTGACGGACGCTCTCCGGCTGCGCCGCGCAACACTTCGGCGTCCACGGGACGGGAAGCCAGCGAGTCGAGACTCAGAACCGGAGCACCCGCGTCATCGACCGCGACGAGCCGGATCCGATCGGATCCGGTCAGCATGACGCGCACCCGGACAGCCGTCACCCCGGTGCGGTACAACCGGACCCCACCGAACGAGAACGGCAGTGGCAGCCGGCCCGCCGGCAGCTCCCGCGCGAGTTCGGCGATCGCCGCATGGAACGCGGCATCGAACAACGCGGGATGGATGGCGTAGGAAGCCCCCGCACCGGCGTCGTCGGTCAGCGCCACCTCGGTGAGCAGATCCCCGCCGTCCCGCCAGATCGCCCGTACTCCCTGGAACGCCGGGCCGTAGCCGAACCCCAGATCGGCGAGCTGGTCGTAGAGCGCGTCATAGGCGACCGGCTCCGCCCCGGCGGGCGGCCAGTCCCCCGACGTCTCGGCGGCGACCCAGGTCGGGACGGCCTCGGCAACGGGGACCAGCACACCACTGGCGTGCGTACTCCACTCGCCACCGGTGACATCGTCATCCCCGGCCGCGCGGGAGTGCACGGCGAACCGGCGCCGGCCCGCTTCATCGGCCGGTTCCACACTCACCTGGATATCCACCGGAGCATCGCCGGTCAGCACCAGCGGGTTCTCCAGCAGCAGCTCCTCGACGAAACCGGTGTCCAGCCGCGCCCCCGCCGTGAGTACCAGCTCCACGAACGCGGTACCCGGCACCACGACCGAACCGAATACGCTGTGATCGGCCAGCCAGGGCTGATCGGCCGCCGAGATCCGGCCGGTGAACAGCCATTCGTCCTTGCCCGCCAGCGGAACCACACCGGTCAGGATCGGGTGATCGGAAGTTCCCGGCGCCGCCCCCCGGCGCAGCGGCTCCAGCCAGTACCGCTGCCGCTGGAACGCATAGGTGGGCAGCGCTACCCGGCCGATCTCCCGGCCGGCGAACAAGGGGCGCCAGTCCACCTCCAGGCCGGCGGCGCCGGCCTGGGTCAGCATAGTGACGAACTGGTTCACCTCGTCGCCCGATCGCCGGGACGCGGCCGCCACCAGCGATTCGGCCTCCACTCCCGGATGCCCGGCCAGGCATTCACGCGACATCGCCGCGAGCACCGCGTCCGGGCCCACCTCGACGAACCGCCGCACCCCGGCAGCCACCAGCGCGTCCACCCCGGGTGCGAACCGGACGCAACCGCGGACCTGGTCGACCCAGTAGCCGGGATCGGTCAACGCCGTCCCGGCGATACCGGCGGACACATTCGACACCAGCGCCGGCGCCGGCTGCCGATAGGTCAATCGCTCGGCGACAGCGCGGAACTCGGCCAGCATCGGATCCATCCGAGCCGAATGGAACGCATGACTGACCCGCAACCGCGAGGTCCGCACACCTTCGCCGGAAAGCCGGCGTTCCACTTCCTCGACGGCGTCGGCGTCACCGGACAACACCACCGAGGCGGGACCGTTGACAGCGGCCAGCGCCAGCCGATCCTCGAAAGCTGCCGCGATCTCGCGCCCACGCTCCTCGGTGACGGCGGCGGCCAGCATCCCCCCGCCCGCGGGCAGCGCACCCATCAACCGGCCCCGGGCCGCCACCAGCGCACAGGCGTCCGCCAGCGACCAGACACCCGCCACATACGCCGCGACCAGTTCCCCGATCGAATGCCCCGCCACCAGGTCCGGCGCGAGACCGAAGGACTCGACGAGGCGGAACATGGCCACCTCGAACGCGAACAAGGCCGGCTGCGTCCACTCGGTCCGCTCCAGCACGCCCTGCGGATCGGCGAACATCACCTCCCGCAGCGACCCGCCCAGCAGCGGGTCGAATTGTCCGCACACTTCGTCCAGTGCCTGTGCGAAAACCGGGAACGCCGTGTACAGACCGGCACCCATCCCCACCCGCTGCGCACCCTGTCCGGTGAACAGAAAGGCCGTCTTTCCGGAACCCACCGAGCCGGTCACCACCGCCGGCGACGCCGAGCCCGAGGCCAGATCCGCCAGCCCCGCCAGTAATTCGGCCCGGTCCCGGCCCACCACGGCGGCCCGCCGGGCGAACCGGGTCCGATGTTCCAGCAGTGCCGACGCCACACTCGGGAGGTCGGCGTCCGGATGGCCGGACAACCACCGGCGCAGCCGCTCGGCCTGAGCTCGCAGGGCAGGTTCGGATTTGGCCGACACCACCAGCGGGGTCACCTCGGTGGACACGGTGGCCGGCGAATCCGCGGGACCTGCGTTCTCGTCCGCGACCGGTTCGGCGGCGACAGGCGCCTCCTCCACGATCACGTGCGCGTTGGTGCCGCTGATCCCGAACGAGGACACTCCCGCCCGTCGCACCCGCGCACCGGCCGGCCACGGCTCCGTCCCGGTCAGCACGCGCACCGTGCCGGCCGACCAATCCACATGGGGCGACAGTTCGCCGACGTGCAGCGTCTCGGGCAGTTGCTCGTACCGCAACGCCTGCACCATCTTGATCACCCCGCCCACCCCGGCGGCCGCCTGACTGTGCCCGATATTCGACTTCAGCGTCCCGATCCGCAGCGGTTCCAGGCGGTCCTGTCCGTAGGTCGCGATGAGCGCCTGCGCCTCGATCGGGTCGCCCAGCGCCGTACCGGTCCCGTGCGCTTCCACCGCGTCCACATCGGCGGGTCCCAGCCCGGCCGCCGCCAGCGCCGCGGCGATCACCCGCTCCTGGGAGGGGCCGTTGGGTGCGGTCAACCCGTTCGACGCACCGTCCTGGTTCACCGCCGAACCGCGGACCACCGCCAGTACGTTGTGCCCGAGCCGCCGGGCATCCGACAACCGTTCCAGCACCAGCAGTCCGACACCCTCGGACCAACCGGCCCCGTCCGCGGCCGCCGAGAACGCCTTGCACCGGCCGTCCGGCGCCAGTCCCCGCTGCCGGGCGAACTCGATGAACAGCTGAGGTGTCGACATGACCGTCACGCCGCCGGCCAGCGCCATTGCCGTCTCACCACGGCGTAATGCCTGGCAGGCCAGGTGGATCGCCACCAGCGAGGACGAACACGCGGTATCCACCGTGATGGCCGGCCCTTCCAGGCCGAGCGTGTAGGCGACCCGCCCGGACACCACGCTGCCGGAAGTACCGACACCGCCGTAGCCTTCGGCGGCCGGACCGGCGGCCCGCGCGGTGTGGTCGTAGTCCTGGTACATGACACCGGCGTAGACACCCGTATCGGAGCCCTGCAGTGACACCGGATCGATCCCGGCGTCCTCCAACGCCTCCCACGCCGCTTCCAGCAGCAACCGCTGCTGTGGATCCATCGCGGCCGCCTCGCGCGGGCCGATCTCGAAGAAGCCGGCATCGAAATCGCCTACGCCGCGCAGGAAGCTCCCGGACCGGGTGTAGGTCTTACCGAACCGATCCGGATCGGGGTCGTACAGCCCGTCCACATCCCAGCCGCGGTCACGGGGGAACTCGGTGACGGTATCGCCGCCGGAGCGGACCAGCTCCCACAGCTGGTCGGGTGACTCCACATCACCCGGGTAACGGCACGCCATGCCGACGATCGCGATCGGTTCGTCGAGCTTGTCGCGCAGCCGGGTCAGATCGTCCCGGGTGGTGAGCAATTCGACCGTTACCTTCTTGAGGTACTCCAGCGTGCGGTCGGACGAAGCGCCGTTATTGGTGTCCACGTGTCACATCCCGGTTTTTCAGGGTCGGCAGAGAGACCTGGAGGGTCTTCCAGGGTCGGGAGAAGAAACCCGGGGGGTGTGAACACGCCGGGTTGGGTAAGTCAGTTGGTTCTGAGACGGATCGGCGACCGACCGAGAGTCAGGGGCCGCCTGATGGGCGACATGATCGCCCGCCGATCAGCGGGTTTGTCAGCTGTGGGAAATCGGATCGGCCGACGGCTTCAGCGATATCGGCCGGCAGCGATAGCTGAATCGCTTCAACGAGTTGTCTGCCCTGACAGCTGATCACGCTCAGGCAAAGGCACAGGTATCACCGGACTCGAACCCGGGAGCCGATCAACACTCATTCACAATCCCTCGCCTACAGCATGCCGGCGGTAGCTGATCTGACTCGCCTGCTTTCCAGTAGCTTGCCAGCTCAAACACATTCATGCAACCGACCGGTATTTATTTGCTGGGGCCACCGTCAAGGTGTCCCGGAGATCGGAGCGCTGCACCCGAGCCGGGAGCTCCGCCGCGCTCGAAATCATGACCGGCCCGGCCCTGACGGTCGCTATCCGCTCCGGTGAATGCTGACCCACACTTCCCCGTACAGAGGAACAATGAGGTTCGATACCGTGCGGATGAACTCGGACGAGCGCCTCGACACCCGAACCCGCCCGGAACGTCGGAGGACCCGGCCCGGAGTCGTTTTCGTCGCGGATCACAGGTGTTTGCCAGCTGTACGCGCAATGGCCTACGACCCCACCGCACTCCCCGGCCCGAACCTGTCCCACCCCGACGACCGGCGCTCGTCGGGGGGCGACGACCCGACGGCGTTTCGATCAGTACCGGGCCTCGGCGCCGGCGGAATGCCAGGGAGCGTACTGACCACGCCGCCGGCACTATTCGCCGATGTGGTGGGTTGCCGGTCGTTCGAGCGCGGTGGACTGGTCTTGCAGGTTGGTGGCGGCCCAGCCGGCGAGCAGGGCGATCGCGTCGGCCGACGGCGATCCGGGTTGAGGGCAGTAGAAGGTGACGGCCAGGCCCGGGTCGGCGGGTAGCGGCATGGCTTCCCGGCCCAGGGTGAGGTCGCCGACCACGGGGTGGTGGAATCGCTTCACGCCGTTGTGGTGCAACCGCACATTGTGCTTGGCCCACCGAACCAGGAATTCGTCGCTGCGGGTAGATAGTTCGCCTACTAGATCGGAGATGCCCCGGTCGCAGGTCGCGCCCGGCGTCGATGCGCAAGAGATCGGCCACGCCGTCGGCTACCTGGTCCCAGTCGAGGAAGAACTCGCGGGCGTGCGGGTCGAGGAAGCAGAACCGCACGATGTTCACCGGTCGGCGCGGGCCGGGGCGCGGGGGGCCCGGGCCGGATCGTCTTGGCGCGGCGTGGGCGTGCCCGTTGCGGGCGAGTGAGGAGGCTGCGGTGCAGGTCGAACAGGTGCGAGCGTTCGGCCTCGTCGAGTTGCAGGGCGCGGGCCATGGCGTCGAAGACCGGTTCGGAGACTCCGGTAACTTTTCCTCGTTCGATCTGGGTGTAGTAGTCCACCGACAATCCGGCCAGGGTGGCGACCTGTTGGCGGCGCAGCCCGGGCACCCGTCGTTTGGCGGCGTCATATACGGGCAACCCCACCCATTCCGATGTGGGCTCACCGGCTGGCTGAACCCTGCCTGCGGCGGTATACCGTCCAGCGTCGCGTGTCCGCAGAGTCAGGGCCACCGTCAGCACGACCCCGGGAAAAATGATCGCCATGGCGTTCGACTGGATAAAAGTCCGGGGCGGAAACTTGGGGTATTTTTGGGTGATCAGCCAAAAGAAAAGCAGGTCAAGCCTGACTATCGGGCCTGACCTGCGGTTTCTGCTCCCCCAACTGGACTCGAACCAGTAACCTGCCGATTAACAGTCGGCTGCTCTGCCAATTGAGCTATAGGGGATTGCTCACCGGCCCCGCCCGTACCGGGCTGGCCGAGAGGAAACTTTAGCGTATGGGTGCGCGCGCGCCCAAATCGCGGGGTCGGGCCCAAGGGCGGGCGGGAAAACCGGCGTTGAGCGGCCGGTCCGTCGGCGGCGTCGGATCGACAGGTGTCGGTGCGGTCGGGCAGGATGGGGCGGCACGGACTACTGGGAGGAGCTCGACCGAAATGCTGCGGTTGATCATCGGTATCGCTGCCGGTTATGTACTGGGCAGTAAGGCCGGGCGGGCGCGCTATGAGCAGATCAGCGCCAGTGCCCGTGCGGTGGCCGGCAGCCCGGTGACACGCAAGCTGGTGATGGTGAGCCGACAGCGACTGTCGGACCGGTTGAGCACCCGGCCGAAACTGGAGCCGATGGAGCCGCTGGACGAGCGGACCACGGTGATGGTGCCGCAGGATCAGCTGCGACGGCGTTAACCGGCGGCCGGGTGGCTGTCGTTGCCCATGGCCTGTGCGAGCAGGCTCTTGCGGTACTGCTCCAGCGCCACCAGGTCGCCGAACAGGGCCATATAGGTGTCCGGGTCGTCCACCGAGGACACCCGGTGCAGGCGGGATTTGAGTTCCGCGATCTGACGCCCGACCAGCGCGGCCTGGGCGTTGGCCAGCACCCCGGTGATGAAGCGTGGGATATCGTTCGTCGTTTTCACCGGTAGCGGCTCACTGGCCAGTTCCGAGATCATGGCGCGGAGGGTGAGGTCGTCGCTGCGGTCGCCGATCGCATGGATCCAGTCGGCACCCGACAACCCGGCCGCCACCCCGCCCGCTTCGGCCATGAG
This sequence comes from Nocardia sp. NPDC024068, assembly GCF_040638875.1. Classification (NCBI taxonomy): domain Bacteria; kingdom Bacillati; phylum Actinomycetota; class Actinomycetes; order Mycobacteriales; family Nocardiaceae; genus Nocardia; species Nocardia sp. NPDC024068. Next base: position 179,231 of record NZ_JBEZYU010000004.1, read on the forward strand.
CCGGCGTACGGCGATATAGGCGGGATGGGTGAAGGCGTCGGCCTCCAGGGCGTCGAACGCCGGTCCCGCGATCTCCGGATACTGCAGTCCCGCCGCGAGGGCCTGACGCTGTGAACGCAGGACGGGGTCCCGGGGGTCGGGACGGGCCGCCGCCTGGGACGGGCCGGCCTGTTCGTTGCGATTGGCCCGCGCGGGAGGCGCGGCCGCCGCACCGCGGATCTTGCGGGCCTCCTCGTCGACACGGCGGTAGACGAGCTGCGGGTCCTGCCAGCCCGTCCATTCCGCCAGCTGGGTCGCATAGCGTTTGCGCAGGCCGTGGTCCTTGATCTGCGCGACGATCGGCACCGCCCAGCGCATCACCTCGACCTGGCTGTCGTAGGTCAGCGCCCGGGTGCGGGTGTCCTCACGTTTGGCGATTTCCTGGCGCAGCGCGAAGTCGAACAGCGGTTCACGGCGGGCGACCAGATCGCGCAGGGCGGCGTCACCGGCACGTTGGCGCAGTTCACACGGGTCCTCACCGTCCGGTGTAACCACTACGTAGGTCTGGCCGGACACCTTCTGATCGCCGAGGAACGCCTTGAGCGCGGCGGCCTGGCCGGCCGCGTCGCCGTCGAAGGTGAAGATGATCTCGCCGCGCCAGAAGTTGTCGTCCATCAGCAGTCGGCGCAGTGCGGAGAAATGGTCGTCGCCGAACGCCGTTCCGCAGGCCGCGACCGCGGTTTTCACCCCGGCCAGATGCATCGCCATGACATCGGTGTAGCCCTCGACCACCACCGCCTGATGGCTTTTGGCGATCTCGCGTTTGGCGTGGTCGAGCCCGAACAGCACCTGGGATTTCTTGTACAGCAGCGTTTCCGGCGTATTGACGTACTTACCGGGCATGGTGTCGTCGTCGAACAGTTTGCGGGCGCCGAAACCGATCACATCGCCGCCGAGGTTGCGGATCGGCCAGAGCAGCCGCCGGTGGAAGCGGTCGATCGGCCCGCGGCGCCCCTGCTTCGACAGGCCCGCCGCCTCCAGCTCCTTGAAATCGAACCCCCGGTTCAGGAGATGTTTGGTGAGGATGTCCCAGCCGTCGGGGGCGTATCCGCACCCGAACTGGGTCCACGCGGCCTCGTCGAAATGGCGGTCGGTGAGGTATTTGCGGGCCACGGTGGCGTCGGGGCCGCGTAACCGCTCCATATAGAACTCGTGCGCGGCGGCGTTGGCGGCGACCAGCCGGGAGCGGGTCCCGCGGTCGCGCTGGACCGACGTGCCGCCGCCCTCGTAGTCGATCCGGTAGCCGAGCCGGTCGGCGAGCTGTTCGACCGCCTCCACGAAGCCGATGTGCTCGATCTTCTGCAGGAACGCGTAGACGTCGCCGCCCTCACCGCAGCCGAAACAGTGGAAGAGGCCGAGGTGGGGACGTACGTGGAAGGACGGGGATTTCTCATCGTGGAACGGGCACAGACCGCGTATCGACTGCGGTCCCGCGTTCTTGAGCGTGACGTACTCGCTCACCACGTCCTCGATCCGGACACGCTCCCGAATGGCGGTGATATCGCGAGCTGGTATTCGTCCGGTCACGGAAGTCGAGTCTAGAGGGCACCGCCGGGCGGACCCCATCCGCAGCCGTCGCAGGGCCGGAACCGCTGCGGGGCAGGTTCACAGCCCCGACGCGACGCGTTCCAGCCGGCTCTCGGTGTAGGAGGCGATCTGGTCGGCGATCACCCGCACCCGGGCGGTGTCGTCGGCCGCGGCCTCCCACCACGGTTGCAGGATCGCGTCCAGAGCGGTGGGCCCGGTGGCCAGCAGATGTTCGGCGACGGCGGTGAGCCGGTCCCGCTGTTCGGCCTGTCGCAGCTTGTGGTCGGAATCGGACATCACGTAGCGCAGCGCCACGGTCTTCAGGATCGCGACCTCGGCCGCGGCGACCGGGGGAACCACCAGGTCGGCGGAGTAGCGGGCCGGTGTACCCGGCCAGGCTTCGCGGGTCGCCACCACCGCCGCGTTCGCGAACCGGCCGACGAGTTCGCTGGTCAGCCGTTTCAGCGCCACCGAACTGGTGAGGGTGGCGTCGTAGGTGAAGACGTCGGCCACCACCGGCAGCGCCGACAGCCGCTGCGCCGCCGCCACCAGATCATCGATCGTCAGGTCGCGGTGCTGGACGTGCCCGAGTTCGGCGAGCGCCGCCCGCTCCACCGGGTCGGCCAGCGCCCGCAGATCGATCCGCCCGGCGATGATGCCGTCCTCGACATCGTGCACGGAGTAGGCGACATCATCGGACCAGTCCATGACCTGGCATTCCAGCGCGGGCCGGCGCTCCGGCGCATCCTTGCGGACCCAGGCAAGCCGCTCGGCGTCGACCGCGTAGGCGCCGAATTTGCCACCCGGCTCGATCCGCTGCCACGGATATTTGATCGCCGCGTCGAGCGCGGCGCGGGTGAGGTTGAGACCCGCGCTGCTGCCGTCGGAGTCGAGCACCTTCGGTTCGAGCCGGGTGAGGATGCGCAGGTTCTGGGCGTTGCCCTCGAAACCGCCGGCGTCGGTGGCGAACATATCCAGTGCCTTCTCGCCGTTGTGCCCGTAGGGCGGGTGCCCGATATCGTGGGCCAGGCCGGCCAGCTCGGCCAGGTCCGGATCACACCCGAGGCCGTCGGCGATACCGCGCCCGATCTGCGCGACCTCCAGCGAATGGGTGAGCCGGGTTCGGGGCGTATCGCCTTCACGCGGCCCCATCACCTGGGTTTTATCCGCCAGGCGGCGGAGTGCGGCCGAATGCAGTACCCGGGCACGGTCACGCGCGAATTCGCTGCGGTGACCGTTACCGGAGACACCCGGATCGACCAGGCCCGCCGTTTTGGGCGCCTCGGTGACCAGGCGTTCGCGGTCGTGCTCGGTGTAGCTCATCGCACGAGTCTGCCACCGGGGGGTGACCGGTCGGCGGGTGCGGCGACACCGGCGGGTGAAGGGCTCACTGCCCGGCGGTATAGGAGAAATCCGCCGAGAAATGCGTGAGCTGGTACCAGAGCAGCGCCGCGGTCTCGCGGGTGATGCCGTGCGCCTGCGATTCCCGGGTGTACACGGCGGGGCCGGTACGGGTGGGCGCGGTCCAGGCGTCGATACCGGCGTCGCGGGCCATGGTGCGGGTGCGCAGCGAATGCCACGGGTCGCTGACCAGCACCGCGGAGCCCAATCCGCGGTCGTGCATCGCGGCGGCCACGGCCTCCACACTGCGCAGGGTGTCGGATCCGGTTTCCACGGCGAGGATGGAGTCCTCCGGGATACCGGCCTCCATCAGGTACATCTTCCCGGACGCGGCCTCGGTGTAGAGATCGCCGTCCTGTTTACCGCCGACCGTGATCACCAGATCCGAGACGCCCTGCTCGTACAGTTTCTCCGCCTGGTAGAGCCGCGCCTCGAACACCGACGACGGTGTGCCCGAGTACTGGGCGGCCCCCAGCACCACGATGGCGTCGGCCGGGGTGTAGTCCTCGATCCGCGCCACCTGCCACACCCGCACCGCAGTACCGCCGAGCAGCACCAGCCCGACCACCAGGGCTCCGCCGATCAGACGACCGCCCCAGCGCACGATCGCGGCGCCGATCCCGCGCGAACGCCCGGAATCGGCACGCGAGTCCGGTCGAGTACGCACTGGCGCCCAAGTCACGTCACAAGTCTGCCAGGCGGGCCCAGGGCCGGGAACACGGCGCGCTCGGCGGACCGCCGCCGCCTTGACCCTCTCCCCGTGTCAGACCATAGAACCGGAGGCGTCATGTTGAGTATCGGAGATTTCGCCCGGCACGGGCAGGTGTCGGTTCGCATGCTGCGCCACTACGACCGGCTCGGGTTGCTGGTACCCGACCGCGTGGACCCGGTGAGCGGCTACCGCTACTACGAGGCCGGGCAACTGGCACGGCTGAACCGGATCATCGCGCTGAAGGGACTCGGACTCACCCTGGAGCAGGTGGGCCGGGTCCTGGACGACGCGGTGACCGGACCGGAACTGCGCGGCATGCTCACGCTGCGCCGCGCCGAGATCGAGCAGCGGATCACCGCCGATCGAAACCGGCTCACCCAGGTCGAGGCGAGACTCCGGGTTATCGAAAGGGAGGGCGCCATGCCTACCGACGAGATCGTCATCAAATCCGTCCCCGCGGTCCGGGTGGCCGAACGCAGCACCGTGGTCGCCGATTTCACTCCGGAGGCGATCGGCCCCGCGGTGGAGCAGCTGTTCACGGACCTGTGCGCCGGGCTGGACCGGGCGGGTGTCGGGATCATCGGACCCGCCGTCGTCTACTACGACCAGCGCCCCGACGGGTCGCTGCTGGCGCACGCCGCGATGCCGGTCGCCGCCGAACCCGGTGACACACCCGATTACACGGTCGTCGACCTCCCCGCGATGCCGCTGGCCGCCACCCAGATCCACCGCGGCAGCATGGACGGCGCCCTGGAACCCCATCAGGATCTCACCCGGTGGATCGAGGAGAACGGGTACCGCACCGCAGGCGCGGGCCGTGAGGTCACGCTGGTCTGGGATGTGGACGAGAACAAATGGGTCACCGAACTCCAGGAACCGGTGGCGCGCATCTGATCCGGACCCGGTGCCGCCGCGGCTGGGCGGCACCGGGCCGCCGGCAAGTCCATCGCCAACCCGCGCGCGTGTGAATATCGCGTTGATCTGTGGCGAACACGGGTAGATTTCACACGCCGAAACAATCGTATTTGTGATTTGCTATAGACGGCGAGTTCCGCTGCGCGCCGGAGAACCTCCGGCCGCCGTGGGCCCGCCGTTCGTACGTGTCGGCCGCATCGTCGCGGCATGCCCGTCGACTGTTTTGGGAACACTGGGAACAGATGAACGGCCGGTGGCCGTCTCGGTGAGCACATGGAGTACACGATGTTTCCTCGATGGAAGAGCGCCACCGCCGGTCTGGCGGTCACCCTCGCCTCGGTCCTCGCGCCCGCGGTCGCCACGACCGCCCACGCCACACCCGCGCATTGCCCGGGTCTGTACGTGGTGGCGATCCCCGGCACCTGGGAGACCTCGAAGGCCGACCCCGGCAAGGGCATGCTGGCCGCGGTCGCCGACGGCCTGCCCCGCGGCGCCTACAGCGACTATGTCGCCTATACGGCCACGGCCTTCCCGTGGGAGGGCGAGGTCTACGGCCGCTCGAAGAACGAGGCCATCTCCGGGGCCAAAGGTCTCATCTCCGAGGTCGCGGGCCGCTGCGGCAACACCCGTTTCGCGCTGCTCGGGTACAGCCAGGGCGCGGACGCCGCCGGCGACCTCGCCTCCGAGATCGGCACCGGGCTCGGTATCGTCCCCGCCGACCGGGTCGCCCTGGTCGGCCTGATCGCCGATCCGCGCCGCTCCCCCGCCGATGTCCTCATCGGCCCGCCGGTTCCCGGCTCCGGCGCGGGCGGCCCACGCCTCACCGGTTTCGGCTGGCTGAGCAACCGCACCTACACCTTCTGCGCGGTCGGCGACCTGTACTGCTCCACCCCCGACGGCGATTTCGCGGCCCGGATCGCGGGCTTCTTCGCCCAGGTGTCCAACGCCGACCCCTCCCAGTTCGGCAACTACCACTCACTGGGGGTGGAGTTGCTGAACGACGCCCTGGCCGCCGGCGGTCTGGGTCTGCTGCACGATCAGCTCAACAACGACGCCTACGAAGAGCGTAAGAAGCAGGTCGACGATTTCGTGAAATCCGGCATCCACCAGAGCTACCCGACCTACCGGGTAGCCGGTGGGGCCACTGCCCTGTCCTGGCTGCGCGGGCAGCTGGCCGGCCTGGCCTGACCCCACTCACCGCCCTCGGCGGCGTGGGCCCCCTCCGGCCGCACGCACCGAGGGCGGTGTCATGTCCACCGCCGGACCCCGGCGGGTCACCAGCCCCGGCTCTGCCAGTCCCCCAGTCGCGGACGCTCGGCGCCGAGGGTGGTGTCGTCCCCGTGGCCCGGGTAGACCACCGTGTCGTCGCCGTAGCGGCCGAACAGTTTGGTGGTCACGTCCGCCAGCAGAGTGGCGAAATCCTCTGGGCGCCAAGTTTTTCCGATACCACCCGGAAACAGGCAGTCGCCGGTGAACAGGTGGGCGCGGCCGAAGCCGTCGGTGAGGACCAGGGTCACCGATCCCGGGGTGTGACCGACCAGGTGGATGACGTCCAGGGTGAGGTCGCCGACGGTGACCGTATCGCCCTCGGCCAGGATGCGCTGCGGGGTCACCGGGAGCGGGTCGGCGTCGAGTGCGTGGGCGGCGGTGGGGGCGCCGGTGGATTCGGCGACGGCGGTGAGGGCCTGCCAGTGGTCGGCGTGCTGGTGGGTGGTGACGATGAGGTCGATACCGTGGGTGGCTTCCTGGCCGATGAGCGCGAGAATGCGGTCCGCGTCGTTGGCGGCGTCGATCAGCAGGGTCGCGCCGGTGGTGGCGCATTGGATCAGGTAGGTGTTGTTGTCCATCGGGCCGACCGACATCTTGGTCACCCGGGCGCCCGGGACCTCGCGGCGCTGCGCGGCGCCGCCGGGTTCGACATGGCCGGTGTAGGACTTTTCGATGGTGATCACCCCCCGATGCTATCGAGGAGCGGAAGTCCCTCGCTCCCGCCGAAGCGGGAACGAGGGACACGGTCAGCAGCCGAGCAGGCGCTGGGCCAGATAACCCTCGACCTGGTCGAGGGCGATCCGCTCCTGGGCCATGGTGTCGCGCTCGCGCACCGTGACCGCCTGATCGTCGAGGGTATCGAAATCGACCGTGATGCAGAACGGGGTACCGATCTCGTCCTGGCGGCGGTAGCGGCGGCCGATCGCGCCGGCATCGTCGAATTCGATATTCCAGTTGCGGCGCAGCCGGGCGGCGAGATCCTTGGCCTTCGGGGTGAGGTCGGCATTGCGCGACAGTGGCAGCACCGCGGCCTTCACCGGGGACAGACGGCGGTCCAGACGCAGCACGGTGCGGGTATCCACGCCGCCCTTGGCGTTGGGCGCCTCGTCCTCGGCGTAGGCGTCGACCAGGAACGCCATCAGCGACCGGGTCAGACCGGCGGCGGGCTCGATGACGTACGGGACGTAGCGTTCCTCGGTGGTCTGGTCGTAGTAGCTCAGTTCCGCGCCGGAATGCTTGGCGTGCGTGGACAGGTCGTAATCGGTGCGGTTGGCGATACCTTCCAGCTCGCCCCATTCACCGCCCTGGAAGCCGAACCGGTACTCGATATCGGTGGTGCCGGCGGAGTAGTGGGAGAGCTTCTCCTTCGGATGCTCGAACAGGCGCAGGTTCTCCGGATCGATACCGAGGTCGGTGTACCAGGCGAAACGGGTATCGATCCAGTATTTGTGCCATTCGGCGTCCTCACCCGGCTTGACGAAGAACTCCATCTCCATCTGCTCGAACTCGCGGGTGCGGAAGATGAAATTGCCGGGGGTGATCTCGTTGCGGAAACTCTTGCCGATCTGGGCGATACCGAACGGCGGCTTCTTACGCGCGGTGGTCATCACATTGGCGAAGTTCACGAAGATGCCCTGCGCGGTCTCCGGACGCAGATAGTGCAGTCCCTCTTCGTCGTCGACCGGGCCCAGGTAGGTCTTGAGCAGGCCGGAGAAGTTGCGGGGTTCGGTCCATTTGCCGGGCTGGCCGGTTTCCGGATCGTTGATATCGGCCAGGCCGTTGGCGGGCGGGCGGCCGTGTTTGGCCTCGTAGGCCTCGAGCAGGTGATCGGCCCGGTACCGCTTGTGGGTGTGCAGGGATTCCACCAGCGGATCGGAGAAGGTTTCCACATGGCCGGAGGCGACCCAGACCTGCCGCGGGAGGATCACCGAGGAGTCGAGGCCGACCACATCGTCGCGGCCGGTGACCATGGTGCGCCACCACTGCTTCTTGATGTTGTCCTTCAACTCGACGCCGAGCGGACCGTAGTCCCACGCCGATTTGGTACCGCCGTAGATCTCACCACACGGGTACACCAGCCCCCGGCGCTTGGCGAGGTTGGCAACGGTGTCCACCTTCGACTTGGGTGCCACGCGAGATTTCTCCATCCACTACGAATCGCCAGTAGTTACACCGCCCGGATCGAGCGGCGTGATCACAGCTGCACACGGCGGTTGCCCACGGCCGTGACACGAACGATCCTGTACAGCTTATCGGCCGATGCCACCGGGTTTCGCACCCACCACGGCATGGACATTTGACATGCGTATCCGTGCATATCAAAATGGGACCGGTTTCCAATAAGGAGTGGACCATGACAACCGATACCGCCGCCGTCGGGCAGCACAACCCCTACCGCTCCCCCGCGCCGGTCCCGATACCCGCCCGGGCCGTCCTGGAGAACGCCGGTGAGCTGCTGCGCGCACTCGCGGCCCCCGTTCGCATTGCCATCGTGCTACAACTGCGGGAGTCGCCGCGCTGTGTGCACGAACTGGTGGATGCCCTCGGTGTCACGCAACCGCTGGTCAGCCAGCACCTGCGGATCCTCAAATCGGCCGGGGTGGTGCACGGTGAGCGTTCGGGCCGCGAGGTCCTCTACGAACTCGTCGATGACCATCTTGCGCATATCGTGGTCGACGCAGTCGCGCACGCCGAAGAAGAAGGGTAATTCGTGTCCGAGAACCTGGTCACCGGCAAAGGGGCCGCTACGGGGAGAGCAGTCGGTGTTCGCACCACGCGGCAACGCAACGCGGTCGCCGCACTACTCGAGGACATCGACAGGTTCCGTTCGGCCCAGGAGCTACACGACGAACTGCGGCGCCGCGGCGAGGGCATCGGCCTGACCACCGTCTACCGGACACTGCAGTCGCTGGCCGACGCCGGGATGGTGGACGTGCTGCGCACCGATAACGGTGAGTCGGTCTACCGGCAGTGCTCGACCGGGCACCATCACCATCTGGTCTGCCGGCACTGCGGCCGCACGGTGGAGGTCGCGGGACCCACCGTCGAAGCGTGGGCGGCCAGTACCGCCTCCAGCCACGGGTTCACCGATGTCAGCCACACCCTGGAGATCTTCGGCAGCTGCCACGCCTGCTCCGCGATGGGCCGGTGACGCGGACACCGTGAGTACTAGGCGACAGGGCCGCTACCGAGAACGGTAGCGGCCCTGTCGCCGTGCCGGCGGTATCGCCTCAGGCGGCCACCGGGACCGCCTCGGAGGTGGCGGGTTCCGGATCGGTGCGACGGCTGTCGCGGATCACGCCGATCCCCAGCAGAACCAGCGCGAGGGCCGCCCAGGCCAGCAGAACCAGCAGCGGTTTCAGCGCACCGGCGCCGTCGAAGAACGCGACCGAACGGATCAGCGAGGCGGCGGCACCCGGCGGCAGCAGCTGGCCGACCGTGCCCCACGGCCGGGGCAGCAGTTCCGGAGCCGAGGTGGCCGCCGAGAACGGGTTGCCGATCAGCAGCATCGTCAGCGCGGCGACACCGATACCGGCTCGTCCGATCACCGTCGCCAGCCCCGACACGGTTCCGGCGACAGCGAACGAGACCAGTCCGGCCACCGCCGACAGCGCCAGGTAGGAACCGGGGACGATGGACAACCAGGTCTGGGTGACGAGCATGCTCAGCAGTCCGCCGGCGATCCCGAAGGTGAGTGCGCCGACGATCCGGCCGGTGGCGGTGGGAATCAGCAGCGACAGCAGGACACCTCCGGCGATACCGGCCATCACCAGCGGCAATGCCATGGTCCCGAATCCCATACCGCGCGGATCGTCGGGATCACCCGGCACCACGTCCTCGATCTGCGCGGCCGGAGCGCCGGACATCTGCTGACCGATCTGGGTGAGCTGCTGAGCGACCGCGGGGCTGGCCCCGGTGGCGATCAGCAGCTGGGGCGCCCCGTTGCCGGTGACGATCGCACCGTAGACCTCGCGGTCGGCGATGGCCTCCCGGGCCGCCGCCGCGTCGGCGACGGTGGTGACCTCGAAGGCGTCCGGGTTCTGGCCGGTGAGCCGCTGTTCCACCATCGCCGCCTGCGGTCCCGCGACGGCCAGCGGCAGATCGCGCGGCGCGATATTGGTGGCGGGCCAAGCGAAGGCGATGAGCATCAGCGCCTGCAGTAGAGCCGCGCCGGCCCCGATGGCGACAGCGCGCTGGATGACGTTCATGACGTTCTCCCCAGAAAATCGAAGGCTCGTTCTTTTTCGGTGACCTCACCGTCCCATCCGACCCCGAGCTTGTCAAGAACGAACATTCGTTTTACTTTGTAGGTATGCCCCGAGTCAGTGACGAACACCTGGAACGCCGCCGGCAACAGATCCTCGACGCGGCCCGGGTGTGCTTCGTCCGCAAAGGGTTCCACCAGACGTCGATGCAGGACGTGTTCACCGAATCGGGCCTGTCCGCAGGCGCGGTCTACCGGTACTTCAAAAGCAAAGACGACCTGGTCATGGCCTTGGCCACCACCGCGGCCGGTGATGTCCGCGCACGCATGCTCGAGTTCATCGAGCACGATCCGCTGCCCACACCCGCCGAACTGATCGCCCATATGACCGACTGGATCTACACCCAGAGCGGCCCCGAGGGCCGGATCCGCCTGGCTCCACAGGCCTGGTCGCTGGCCCTCACCGACGCGCAGGCCGCCATACCCGTCCGCAACACCATGACCGGTATCCGGGCCATGTGGCGCGAGTACGCGGTGCGGATGCACGACGCCGGCTGGCTGCCGGCCGACAGCGATCTCGACGCGGTAGCGGCCGCGCTCTTCGGGCTGCTACCCGGATTCGTGCTGCAACACCTGCTCATGGGCGATCTGGACAGCGATCAGTACATCCGCGGTGTCGACACCCTCTTCCCGTATGGCGACCGGCGTTATCCGGCACCCTCGCCGGCCGAAACGGCGGACGCCGCACCCGCCTGAACGAGGATCAGGGCAGCAGCCCCTTCCGCGCCTCCGCCGCTCCCCCGAGCACCAGCAGCAGCATCGTCGTGAGGGCCTGATCGTCCAGACCGGCCGCCGGGAAGGTGTAGCGCAGGATCACATCGGCCAGTTTGTCGTGCGAGATCACCGCGATCGAACCGAACTGCAACGCGGCGTTCCGTTCGCCGACCCGCTTGTGCAATTGCGGTTTCAGCGGGCGATCCCACGCCAGTACGCAGGTCAGCGACAGCACATCCAGACCCGGCGTCAGTGTGAACGCGCTCGCCGAACACAGCACACCCTGATAGTCGAAACGCAACGAACCGTCGTTGTCGACCCGGACGTCGATATCGTAGAGCCCCAGCCCGGCGCCGGCCCGGGCCTTCAACTCGATATCCGGCGCCAGCGCGCCGGAATCCGCATCACTACTCATTTGGTACCGCCGAACCGCCGGTCACGCCGGGCGTATTCGAGGCATGCCTCCCACAGATTGCGCCGATCGAAATCGGGAAACAGCGTCTCCTGATAGACGAATTCCGCATACGCCGACTGCCAGATCAGGAAATTCGAACTGCGGAACTCGCCCGAAGGCCGCAGGAAGAGATCGACATCGGGCATATCCGGTTCGTCCAGATACCGGGCCAGCACATCCTCGGTCACCTTCTCCGGATCGATCTCCCCCGCCGCCACCCGGCGCGCGACCTCCCGTGCCGCGTCGGCGATCTCGGCGCGACCCCCGTAGTTCACACACATCGTCAATGTCATGACGGTGTTGTCCGCCGTCAACTCCTGAGCGGTCTCCAGCTCACGAATCACACTGCGCCACAACCGCGGCCGCCGTCCCGCCCAGCGCACCCGGACCCCCATCTCGTGCATCTCGTCACGACGGCGCCGGATCACATCCCGGTTGAAGCCCATGAGGAACCGCACCTCATCCGGGCTGCGGCGCCAGTTCTCGGTGGAGAACGCATACGCCGACAACCACTTCACACCGATCTCGATACAGCCCTCGACGGTATCCATGAGCACGGCCTCACCCTTTTCGTGCCCGGCGGTCCGCGGTAACCCCCGCTCCTGCGCCCAGCGGCCGTTCCCGTCCATCACCAGGGCCACATGCCGCGGAACCAGCTCGGCCGGGATATCGGGCGGGGTCGCGCCGGACGGATGCGGTGACGGCGGACGGACAGTGCGGACACCGGCAGACGCGGATGCGTCCGAACCGGCGGAGTCACGACGCAGGATCACCAGAAAAGACTATCTGTGTTCATGACACCGACCGGATCGGGGCCTTCCCGCCGCCCGCGCGCTCCGGCGGTTTCAGGAACTCCCCACCGCGCCCGAGACGACACCGTCCAGATCGGCCCCGGATCCCTGCCCGGGTTCCGCGGGACCGGACCGCGATGCGGCTCCCGCACGTTCTATCAAGGGCAGGGTCCGGAGTTTGTGCTCCAGGTGCCATTGCAGGTGAGCCGCTATCAACCCGCTGGCCTGCCGTCGCGCCGAGTCCGGAATCGTCTCGACCCGGTCCCATCGGCCGTGGCGCAGTGCGAGCATATGGTCGAACACCGCAGGAGCCGGGGTGACCGCACCCGCCGGGCGGCAGTGCACACACACCGCTCCCCCGGCGCCCACATGGAATGCCCGGTGTGGGCCGGGAGTGGCGCAGCGGGCGCATTCGTCGACGGCCGGGGCCCAGCCGGCGTAATCCATGGCGCGGAGCAGGAAGGCGTCGAGAACGAGTTCGTGCGGGCGCTGCCCCTCGGCGATGGCGCGCAACGCGCCCGCGGTGAGAGTGTGCAGGCGGGGCACGGGTGCGCGTTCCTCACCGGCCAGGCGTTCCGCGGTCTCCAGCACGGCGCAGGCGGTGGTGTACCGGCCGTAATCGGCGATGATGGCGGTGGCGAACGCCTCGATCGTGTGCACCTGGGTCACGATGTCCAGACTGCGGCCGGGATGGAGTTGCACATCGATATACGCGAACGGCTCCAACCGCGCCCCGAACTTCGATTTGGTACGCCGCACCCCCTTCGCAACGGCCCGCACCACACCGTGTTCCCTGGTCAGCAACGTGACAATACGATCGGCCTCACCCAGCTTGTGCTGGCGCAGCACGACGGCATGGTCACGGTACAAGCGCACGCGACCAGTCTTGCACGTGTCGCGCCGCCGCGCGCCGGGCCATCCCGGACGGGGATGTCAGGCCGTCGGAGCTGCGAAGTGGACATCGAAACGCTGTTGATCCGGCAACAGGCTGTCGAAGTCCTCGTCCCCGTGCCGGATCCGGCCCAGCCGCCGGAAGTACTCGAATCGGTCGATCCCCGGGGTGAGGACGATCAGCAGATCCACCGGCGCATCCGGTGCGGCACCGAAGGCATGGATCGTTCCGGGCGCAATCACGACCGTACTGCCCGCGGGCGCGGTCACAGGTGTGCCGTCGAGAACGAATTCGGCGGTCCCCGCCAGGACGTAGAACATCTCCGAGGACAGCGCGTGGTGATGTGGCCCGGCCCCGGTCGCCCCGGCGCCGAGAACGAGCCGATTCGCCCCCAGTGCCCCACCGGTATCGACGGCATCGGCGAGTAGATGGAAGGCGCCGCCGTCGGGTAGGGGCACGACCTCCGCGGTCGCGGGCGGTACGAACAGGGTTTCGGGATCACGGGACGGCATACATGCTCCTTCGTTCGTGGTTGCTCTCAGTCCACACCGGGAAGAAAGGACGAACCAGACGCAGTTGTCACGTGCAGTGATCACGGATCCAGATCGGTGGAGGCGCTGTGGAATTGCGGCAGCTCGAGTACTTCGTGGCCGTCGCCGAGGAAGGTGGCTTCGGCCGGGCGGCCCGACGCCTGAACATCGTCCAGTCGGCGGTGAGTCAGCAGGTCGCACGGCTGGAGAGAGAGTTCTCGGTGCGCTTGCTCGACCGGACGACCCGGCACGTCCGGCTCACCGGTGCGGGCGAACGTCTCCTGGCCGAGGCGCGGCTCGTGCTCGCGGCCACCCAGCGGATGAGTCGTATCGCCGGAGATATCGCCGCCGGTGGTGACGGTGTGCTGCGGTTGGGCACCCTGCACGCCCCCGGTAATCGGATCTATCGCGCGTTGAACGAGCTGGCCACGATAGCCCCGCGCCTGCAGGTCCGGACGCGCAGGCTGCCGCCCGCCGAACGACTCACCGCCGTCCGGTCGGGAGAACTCGACGCCGCCTTGATTCGCGCCCTGCGGTCCGCCGCCGATCTCGAGGTGCTCGAGCTGTGGACCGATCCGCTGTACGTGGCACTACCGGCGGACCATGTACTCGCTGGGCAACCCGAGCTGCGGCTGGGACAACTCGGGAGCCTTCCGCTGCGCCTCGCCGGGCGGGACGCCAATCCGCCGTTCCAGGATCTGGTCACCGAGGGGTGCCGGACCGCGGGTATCGCCCCGCCCACCGGCCCGCCGTTCACCACGCTGCAGCAGACTCTCACCGAAATCGCCGAGGGCCCACCGTCATGGACGGTGTTCTACGAGGTCGCCGCATTGCCGACGGTCCATCGGGTGGCGATCCGCCCGCTTGCCGATCTCTCGGTGACAACGTCGCTCGCCGTCCCACCCGGGCCACCCCGCCCCGCCCTGCGCCACCTGCTCGACGCACTCCACCGGACCGCGGCGTCCGGAACCGGATCGGTGACAGGCACCGGTGACGATTCCGTGGCCGGGCCGTGAGACGCGGCAGCGGCGGCGCTATGCCCCGCCGAGCCGAACGGGGAAGGCTGCCGGGTCGTTCTGGGTGAGGACCGGGAGGTTGCCCAGTTCGCTGATCGGCATCGCGCTGCGGATATCGGGGAAACGCTCGAACAACGCCGGTACCGCGATGGCCGCCTCCAGCCGGGCCAGGGCCGCCCCGGGGCAGATATGCGGGCCGTAGCCGAAGGAGATATTGCGGTTGGCGGTCGGGCGGGTGAGGTCGAAGGTGTCCGCGTCCTCGCCGTGCAGATCGCGGTCGCGGCCGATGGCCCGGTACGACATGACGACCCCGTCGCCCCGCTCGATGGTCAGATCACCGACGGTGATGTCCTCGGTGGCGAAGCGCATCAGCAGGTGGATGACCGGGCCGTCCCAGCGCAGGGTCTCCTCGATCGCTTCTTCCCAGCTGCGGTCGCCGGAGCGGACCGCCGCCAGCTGGTCCGGGTTCGCGAGCAGGGCCCGGGTGGTGGTGATGATGAGGCTGACGGTGGTTTCGTGGCCCGCCGCCACGAGGGCTTTGAGGTTGCCGTGCACTTCGGCTTCGGTGAGCGGGGTTTCGCCCTCGGCGACATCGTGGATGAAGTCGGAGGTCAGATCGTCGGCGGGGTGGGCGGTTTTCTCCTTGATGAGTTCGGTGTAGTAGTCGTCGAGTTCGGCGTAAACCCGCATCCGCTCGTCGTGCGGAGTCAGCAGGGAGAAGAACTTCTTGTACGACTCCAGCAGCATGGTGTGGTCGCTGCGCGGGACGCCCATGAGTTCGCTGATCACCCGCATCGGCAGCGGGTAGGCGAAGATCTGCTTGAGGTCCACGGCGTCACCGCCGGCGGCGGCTTCGGCCAGATCGCCGAGGAGTTCGGCGGTGAACTGTTCGATCTTCGGGCGCAGCTCCCCCAGCCGGCGGGGCGCCAGGGCACGGGTGGTCTTGATCCGCAACCGGCGGTGTTCGGCGCCGTCGACGGTGAACATGGAGCGGCCGGCGTCGATCATCCCGATCAGCGGCCACTCCCGGGTGACGGCCCCGGACTGCCACAGATTCCACCGGGTGTGATCTTTCACCAGGCGGGGGTCGGTGAGCAGCCGGCGGGCCAGATTGTGCCGGGTGATCGTCCAGGCCGGAGCGCCGAGCAGTTCGATCTTCGTGAGCTCCGGGCCCTCGCACAGGGTCCGGGTCTCGCCCGCGAGATCGGCGACCATGGGGTCGATGGTCAGGGCCGCGGTATGCGGGCATTGCTGGCTCACGAGCCACCTCCAACAGCGGGTACGGGTGTGAAAACAACCGGAAGAGAAGTGAATCCACGCAGGAACGGCGACGGGCGCCGGACCAGGGATTCGGCGGGTACCGCCAGATCCAGGTCGGGGAGCCGGTCGAGGAGCACCTCGATACCGGTGCGCGCGATGATCTCGGCGATCTGCTGCGCCGGGTAGGGGCATCGGTATTCGCCGTGCCCGAACGCGAAATGCGCGGCGTTACCGGAATGGGCGGGGTCGGCGCCGTGCCCGCTGTACTGGCGGATATGGGGATCGGCGTTGGCCGCGGCCAGGCCGAGCAGCAGCATATCTCCGCGCCGCACCAGCACTTCGCCGAGTCGGGAATCGCGGGCGACCCAGCGTCCGGCCAGGATCTGGGTGGGGGTGTCCTCCCACAGCACCTCGGTCATCGCCTGGCCGATACTGTGCCGGGCGGCGCCGAAGGCCGCGGCGAACCGGTCGTCGACCAGCATCAGCCGGATCGAGTTGCCGATCCAGTCGGCGGTCGGCAGATGCCCGGCCGCGGTCACCGACTGCATGTTCAGGACGTATTCCTCGTCCGCGAACGGCTCCGGATGGGCGAGCATCCGCGACACCAGATCCTGACCCGGTGCGGCCTTCTTCTGCGCCAGCAGCTGCTGCATGTATTCGACGAAACGCTGGTAGGCGGCGGGCGCCTCGGGCCCGCCGTCACACAGCGCCTGCATATTCTGCGCGAGATAGGGGCCGTCGGCTTCGGGAACGCCCATGATCCAGGCCAGTGTCAGCACCGGCAGCAGTTCGGCGAACTCTTTGGCCACGTCGGCGTGCCCGCGACCGCAGAACCGGTCGATCAGGCTGTCGGCCAGATGTTCACAGGCTGTCCGCAACGCGAACGGGTCCACCGATTCCAGTGCGGGCTCCACCAGGCCCACATGCCGGGCGTGCGCGGCGCCCGCGGTGAAATAGATCCCGGGCTGGGGCCGCCCGACCATCGGCAGCAGCGGCCAATCCGGCGGGATCGCCGGCCACTGGTTCCACAGACTCGAATCCCGCGGGAACAACAGGCCGTCGGTGGTGACCTGATGCAGCTCCCGGTAGCCGATCACCAGCCACGCGGGGATCTCGCCGATGAGTTCCACCGCGACGACCGCGCCGCGCTCCGACCGCATCCGGGTGTAGAGCAGCGCGGGATCGTTGTGGAAACCCGGCCCCTCCAGCAGTACCGCTCCGGACGGACCCACCGGACAGGCCGCCGCGGATACCCCTGGGTTGTGGCCGGCCCGGGTCATGAGCCCGCCCCCGCTACCGGGGCCGGTGGCGTCTGCCGCTCGATGAGGTGTTCGACGAGCCCGATCAGCACCTGTTTGCTCGACTCCCGGGACCGCGCGTCGGTGGTGAACAGCGGCACCTGCGGGTCCAGATCGAGAGCGTCGCGGATCTCGTCGAGCGCCGGGGGGATCGGTTCGAAGGAGTTGCAGGCCACCACGAACGGGGTGCCCTGGTATTCGAGGCGATCGATGGCATACCAGGAATCGCTGATCCGGCGCGGATCCACCAGTACCACCGCGCCCAGTGTGCCGGTGAACAGCCGGTCCCACAGGAACCAGAACCGTTCCTGTCCGGGTGCGCCGAAGACGTAGAGGACGTACTCCGCACCGAGGCTGATACGCCCGAAATCGAAGGCGACGGTGGTGGTCGACTTACCGGTCACTCCGGACAGATCGTCGACGCCGACTCCCGCGTTGGTCATCACCGCCTCGGTGTCCAGCGGCTGGATCTCACTGACCGCGCGAACCATCGTGGTCTTACCCACGCCGAAACCGCCGACTACGACGATTTTCAGCGCGTGCCGCACCGAGCTGTGCAGGGGCGCCCGAGCGCGAGTGGGTCGGGCGTCAAAGGCTACGGAGTCCAACTAGCACCTTCTCGAGCATGTCGATATCGAACGTGTCACCGTAGCGGCCCGTGGCGAGTTCGGGATGGCGGACGGTGACCTTTCCCGCGTGCAGCAGATCCGCGACCAGTACCGTCGCGATACCGATCGGCAACCGCAGTTCGGCCGCGATCTCCACCACCGCGGTCGGCTGCCTGCATATCGCCAGAATGGCCATATGCTCGTGCTGCATCGCGGCGGCCGGATCGCATTCGCTCACCACCAGGGTGACCGGATCGAATTCGTCGGTGGTCGGGGCGGCGCGTCCACCGGTCAGTGTGTAGAAGCGGTCGGGCTCGTCGTCGCGGCCGGGGCGGTTCACAGCAGTCTCGCTCGGCTCCCTCGCGGCGGCGCGGAAAGATACTCGCCCACCTGCTCGATCAGGGCCGCCATCTGGGCGCCGACCAGTCCCGCGTCGGCGTCGTCGTCGGCCAGGACCGCGATCTGCGCGCCCGCTCCGGCGCCGACGATGAACAGGATCCCACCGTAGAACTCGGTCATCGACTGTCGCACCCCGCCGCGGCCGTTGCCGAATTCGGCCGAGGCGCTGCCGGCCAGGGCCTGCACTCCCGATGCGATGGCGGCGAGACGATCGGCCTGGTCCATGGTCAACCCGGCGGTATGGCACATCTGGATTCCGTCCGCCGCCAGTAGTACCGCGTGCCGCGCACCGGCGGTTTCGCTGAGTAGCCGCTGCAGCAGCCAATCCAATTGCGCTGGATCCGATGTCATCGTCATCGATCGTTCTCCCAGTCGGTTGTCAGGGAATGCCGGGACGATCGCGCGGCGTCGTTGCCGTGGATCGGTCCGCCGAACGGCTGGGAATCGTCACCGGCGCGGCCGGTGACCGCGCGCTGGAACGCACCCAGCGAGGAAGCTGCCGATCGGTGTTTCGCGGGCGAATCCTGATAGGCGTCACCGTCGAAAGCGTCGGGTTCGGGCAGACCCTCGGGGTGGGCGGCCGCCAGGGTGCTGCCCCGGCGCCGCTTCGGCAGCACGGTGGTGGTGGTCGCGTCCGTTTCCGGGGAGTCGAGCACCGGGAACCGGCCGGAACTGTGCCGCGCGCCGCCGTGCCGGCCCGGCGCGTCCGAATCGAATCCGAAGGTCGCGAGCGCATCACCGGCCGAAGGCGACGTGCGGTATCGCGATCCCGTATCGGTGAGCGCGCCGAAGGACCCGGAATCGGTATCCGGGACGGCGCCCGGCGGCAGTCCGGCCTGGGTGGCCGAATGACCGGTGGGCAGGGCGGCGGGGGTGGGCGGTTCGATCCGGGCGGTGAGCTCACGCGGGATCATCACCACCGCGGCGGTGCCGCCGATCGCGGACGGCCGGTAGCTGACCGTGAGTCCGTGTTTACGCGCGAGCCGCCCGACGACCGCCAGCCCGAACCGGGTGCCGTTCAATGAGGAAAGCCCCTCGGCCGCATCGGTTTCCGTGCCCGAAACGGTGGCCTGCGCCCGGCGCAGCGAGGATTCGCTCATCACCAGGCCGCTGTCCTCGATGGTCACCGCCACACCGGCGGGGAGTTCCGCCGCGTAGATATGCACCTCGGTGGTGGGCGGGGAGAATCGGCAGGCATTGTCGACCAGTTCGGACAGGGCGTGGATCACGCCCTCCGCCGCGTGCCCGGCGATGGCGATATCGGCGATCGCCCGCATCCGCACCCGCTGATATCCGCCGACCCGGCCGATGGAGGCACGCAGAACACGTTCCATCACAATCGGTTTGGCCCAGCGGCGGCCCGTCCGCGCACCGCTGAGAATGGCGATACTATCGGCGAGCCGGCCCGCCTGGGCCGTCGCGTGATCGAGTTTCAGCAGATCGGCGAGCACGCTCTGATCGGCGTACCGATGTTCGAGATCCTGCAGTTCGGCGAGCATGCTGGTGGTCATCGCCTGCATCCGCCCCGCGGCGTTGGCGAGGGCGGCGATGGCGGCCGACCGGCGCCGCTCGGCGGTCGCGGTGGCCTCCTTCTCCGCGAGAACCGTCTGTTCGGCGGCGACGGCACGGGCCTGCTCGCGGGCGGCCCGGTCGAGCGCGGCATCGGCGCGGCGCTGTTCCGCGCCGATCATCCCGCGGAAGTACACCGCGGTGGTGACGGCGGTGCACGCGGCCACCACGGTGACGGAGATCCATACGGCCGTGAGCATCCGGTCGGCCGGGGCCACCGAGAGCACGGCGCCGCACAGCACTCCGACGCCCACCGTCACCGAGATGCCCAGCGCCAGCGCCGGGGCCAGCCACGGCCTGCGGCCGGCCCCTCCGGCCGGGGCCGGCGCCACCGATTCATACATAGGTCGAGTACCCCCGCTCGCGCTTTGTCCTGCCGACCCCACGCCGAGCCCGCATCCGACACCCCGTCGTGTCCGTTACCGAATCGTCGGATGAAAAATGGTTTCGCTCCGGTTTATTCGGGTACGGGCCGAAGCATATCGGTCTGGTCCAACGTCCGCCAGTCGAGTAAGCCAAACCTCAGCTAACACTCAGTGTCCGAATCGGGACTCGCGCACCGGCCGCGCGCTGCCGCGCAACTTCGTGAGAAACCGGCCGAGATGCGGGTCGAACAGTGCGGGGTCGGCCGCGCCGATCTCGTCGACGCTCCACCACCGGCCACCACAGAACTCGGTGGGGTCGAGTGTGAAGGCGGTACCGCGATCGACGGTGATCACGTACCAGAGGCCGACGTCCTCGTGGCCGCCGTGGGCCCCGATCGTGGTGGTGATCGCGGCGCGGAAACCGGGGTGAGGTCGACAGTGATACCGAGTTCTTCCGCGACTTCTCGGCACGCGGTGCGGGCCGGATGCTCATCGGGCTCGACGTGCCCACCCGGCGGCAACCAGAGACCGGCCTTGATCAGAATCCGAGCTTGCCCAGCTGTTTGGGGTCGCGCTGCCAATCCTTGGCGACTTTGACGTGCAGATTCAGATAGATACGAGTACCGAGGATGTGCTCGATCTGCTTGCGCGCGTTCGTCCCGACCTCCTTCAGCCGGGCGCCGCCCTTGCCGATGATGATGGCCTTCTGGCTCGGCCGCTCCACATACAGCAGCGCGTGCACATCGAGCATGTCCTCGCGCTCCTCGTAGGGCAGGATCTCCTCGATCACCACCGCGAGCGAATGCGGCAGTTCGTCACGGACCCCCTCCAGGGCCGCTTCCCGGATGAGCTCGGCCATCAGGGTTTCCTCGGGCTCGTCGGTGAGCTCGCCGTCGGGGTAGAAAGCAGGACCGGGCGGCATCTGCGAGGCGACCACATCCACCAGCACCTCGATCTGCTCACCCTTGGTCGCCGAGACCGGCACCACGTCTGTCTCCGGACCGAGCAGCTCCGACACCGCGAGCAGCTGGCGGGCGATCTGCTCCTTACCCACCTTGTCGATCTTGGTGACCACACCGAGAAGGGTGGTCTTCGGTGCCATCTGCCGGATCTGCTGCACGATCCAGCGATCGCCCGGGCCGATCTTCTCGTCGGCCGGGATGCACAGCGCGATCACATCCACCTCGGAATACGTATCGCGGACGAGATCGTTGAGCCGCTGCCCGAGCAGCGTCCGGGGCCGGTGCAACCCGGGGGTGTCCACCAGGATCAGCTGCGTGTGCTCGCGGTGCACGATGCCGCGGATGGTGTGCCGGGTGGTCTGCGGGCGCGAACTGGTGATCGCGATCTTCGCACCCACCAGCGCGTTGGTCAGCGTCGACTTACCGGTATTCGGCCTGCCGACGAAACAGACGAAACCGGAGCGGAACTCGGCCCCACCGGCCTCAGGCATCGCTGGCCTCGTAACCCTCGGCGATATCGAAGACGGTACCGGCGGCGTCGGCGAAGATGATGCGGGCGCCGGCCGAGACCTCCCGCACCGCGGCGACCCCGGCGTCGGCGAATTTCCCGCCGATCACCACGGCCGCTTCGAAACCCTCGGCGCCGCTGGAGATCGCCGCCGCCACCGCCGACTGCAGGGCGGTCAGCCGCAGCGCCTGCAACCCGACCTCCCCGGCAGCGTAGGTGCGGCCGTCGATGTCACGGATCGCGGCACCCCCCGAACCGCCGGTACGACCCAGCGCCCCCCGGGCCAGCACCACCAGCTTGTTGTCCTCGGCATCCAGTTCACTCATCGCCTGCTCCCTCGTCGTGTCGGGCGGACGGGCGATCCCGTTCCGATCCCGGATCGGTTTCCGAACTCTGCTCCGCTGCCCGGCCCACCACCACGGTGTGCACCCGGACCCGTCCACGGGCGTCCGCGCCGCCCTCACCACGTAGTTCCAGACCGTGCGCGACGACCTCGGCGCCCGGAAGCGGAACCCGGCCCAGTTCATGCGCGAGCAGGCCGCCGACGGTGTCGACCTCCTCCTCGTCGATCGGCAATCCGTACAACTCACCCAGGTCGGCGATCGGCAGACGCGCCGAAACCCGGTATCGGCCGGTCTCGATCTCCTCGATCGGCGGGGTCTCGTCGGTGTCGTATTCGTCGGCGATCTCACCGACGATCTCCTCGAGCACATCCTCGATGGTGACCAGTCCCGCGATACCGCCGTATTCGTCCACCAGCAGTGCCATATGGTTGCGGCGGCGCTGCATCTCGTCGAGCAGATCGTCGAGTGGTTTGGAATCGGGCATGAACATCGCGTCGCGTTTCACCTCACGCACCCGGACACTGCGACCGCGATCGGCGTAGGGCACCAGATCCTTCAGATACACCACACCCAGGATGTCGTCGACGTTCTCCCCGATCACCGGTATCCGGGAATGCCCGCTGCGCACCGCCAGCGACATCGCCTGCGCCACGGATTTGTCGTCCTCGATCCAGACCATCTCGGTGCGGGGCACCATCACCGCGCGCGCGATGGTGTCGCCCAGTTCGAACACCGACTGGATCATGCGGCGCTCGTCGTCGGCGACCACGCCGCGCTCGCGCGCCATATCCACCACTTCGCGCAACTCGATCTCCGAAGCGAACGGGCCGTTGCGGAAACCCTTACCGGGGGTGATCGCGTTACCGAGCAGGATCAGCAGCCGGCTCACCGGTCCCAGCAAGGCACCGATGAACTGCAGCGGCAATCCCGCGGCCAGCGCGATCGAATACGCGTGCTGGCGGCCCAGCGTACGGGGCCCGACGCCGATCACCACATACGACACCAGCACCATTGCCACCGCCGTCACCAGCAGTGCCCACCCGCTGTCCAGAAAGCTGCTCAACGCGGCGGCCAGCAGTACGGTCGCGGTGATCTCGCACAGGATGCGCAACAGCACCATGAGGTTCACATAGCGGGGCCGGTCGTCGACGATCCGGCTCAACCGCACCGCACCGGCGCGTTCGCTGCGCGCCATATCGTCGAGCCGGGCCGGGGACAGGGTGTTCAGCGCCGAATCCACCGCGGCGAACACCCCGCCGACCGCGGCCAGCAACGCCGCGAACAGCAGCAGGGTCATCTCGTTCACGCGTGCGCGTCACCCGGCCACGAACGCCCCTCGTCCGGCGCCGCGAAACCCGTTTTGCCCAGCAGTCGGGCATCGCGGGCGGCGAGTTCGGCGCGGCGCGCTGCGTCACGCAGTTCCTCGTACCACTGTTCTAGCAGCCGGCCCTGGAGCTCGAACATCTCCTTCTCCTCGGCCGGTTCGGCATGGTCGTAGCCGAGCAGATGCAGAACACCGTGCACGGTCAGCAGAGCCAGTTCGTGGTCGAGGGAATGCCCGGCCTTGGCCGCCTGGTCCAGGGCGAACTCCGGGCAGAGCACGATATCGCCGAGCATCGAGGGCCCCGGTTCGGGACTGTCGGGACGACCTCCCGGTTCGAGTTCGTCCATCGGGAACGACATGACGTCGGTGGGCCCGGGCAGGTCCATCCAGCGCATGTGCAGATCGGCCATGGTGTCGAGATCCACCAGCACCATGGACAGTTCGGCAGCCGGGTGTACGTCCATCCGGCCGATCACGAACCGGGCGACGCCCACCAGGTCTTCCTCGGGGACTTCCATCCCCGACTCGTTGGCGATCTCGATACTCACCTGGTCAGCCTAAAGGGTGCGGCCGACTCGAGCCCATCCGACGTGCACGTACGGTCTGGTGCACGCCGGAGACGCTCTGCCCGGCCTCCCGCACCGAGCTACCGCGCGTGACCGCTACCGGCGCGCCGTGCGACCGGCCGCCCGCCGTTGCGCCCGGTTCCCCGACATATGTGGTGGGCCGACCGGCGGGCGCGTTTCCGACTCGAATTTCTCGTAGGCATCGACGATCTCCGACACCAGCCGGTGCCGCACCACATCACTGCTGGTGAGCTGCGCGAAATGGATATCCTCGATATCGGTGAGAATCTCGCTGGCCGCGCGGAGGCCCGAACGCGAGCCGTGCGGCAGATCCACCTGGGTGACGTCGCCCGTGACCACGATCTTCGACCCGAACCCGAGCCTGGTCAGGAACATCTTCATCTGTTCGGCGGTGGTGTTCTGCGCCTCGTCCAGAATGATGAACGAATCGTTCAGCGTCCGCCCACGCATATATGCCAGGGGCGCGACCTCGATAACTCCCGCCGCCATCAGCTTGGGGATGGCCTCGGGGTCCATCATGTCGTGCAGCGCGTCGTAGAGGGGGCGCAGATACGGGTCGATCTTCTCGTTGAGAGTGCCCGGCAGGAAGCCGAGCCGCTCCCCGGCCTCCACGGCGGGACGGGTGAGGATGATCCGGTTCACCTGTTTGGTCTGCAACGCCTGCACGGCCTTGGCCATGGCCAGATACGTCTTACCGGTACCGGCCGGGCCGATCCCGAATACGACCGTGTTCTCGTCGATCGCGTCGACGTAGCGTTTCTGGTTGAGAGTTTTGGGGCGGATCGTTTTCCCGCGCCGCGACAGGATGTCGAGGCTGAGGACCT
Source organism: Nocardia sp. NPDC024068 (assembly GCF_040638875.1). Taxonomy (NCBI): domain Bacteria; kingdom Bacillati; phylum Actinomycetota; class Actinomycetes; order Mycobacteriales; family Nocardiaceae; genus Nocardia; species Nocardia sp. NPDC024068. The sequence continues at coordinate 203,803 of NZ_JBEZYU010000004.1, forward strand.
CGGCCGGAGATTCGGTGGTGCCCTCGGTGAGCATGGATACGGTGTGGCGTACCGCTTCGGGCGTGATGACCCGGTTGCGGCCGGTCAGCGCGACCAGCTGCTCGATCACCCGTTCGGCCAGCGCCACATCGCCCGCGCGTCCGGTCAGGGTGACCAGATTGCCGCGTACGTGCACATCGGCGGTGAGCAACTCTTCCAGTTCGCGGAGATTCTCGTCGGCCGATCCGAGGAAGGGGAATACCGATTCGGGGGCGAGTTCGATACTCGAGCGGACGGTGCGAGCCGCGGGCTCCGAAGCACCGTTCCCGGCCGGGGAGGGATTCTGATCGCCGATATCGCCTTGTGATCGCACGTAGTCGCTATGGCCTGCTTTCCGGTCTCGGAGCTGCGGTGATGCACGCTGATGAAGCTGGGCGCGAATTCTGTCGCTGCCCAGAGTCTAGCTCTCGGCCCCGACACGTCCCAGTGGAATATCTCCTGTCCACAGCGCCACGCAACGGTACGACCGGGGATTCACCGGGTGTTCACCTCATGTGATCGGCGCACTTGCGCACCGCGCGGTCAGCGCACGAGATCACGGCGCGGTCAGCGCACGAGATCACGGCGCGGTCCGCGCACATCGGCGGCCCGTGCATTCACCATCGCCGGGTCAGCGCTCCGAGCGCCCCGAGCGCCACCGCAGCCGCAGTCGACGTCCGCAGCACGGTGGGTCCCAGCCGGACCACCTCGGCTCCGGATCCGGCCAGCGCCGTCAGCTCGGCATCGTCGAGCCCGCCCTCCGGACCCACGATCAGCATGGCGGCCGGAGCCGAACCCCAGGGCAGTCCGGTGAACGCGGCAGTGCCCGACTCGTGCAGTGCGGCGACCACCGCACCCTGGGCTTTCGCGGCCCGCACGGCGTCGGCCACCTCCGGTGTGCGGTGCAGGGCGGTGACCTCCGGAATATAGGCCCGCCGCGACTGCCGGGCCGCGGCACGCGCCGCCGCCCGCCATTTCGCCACGCCCTTATCCGCTTTGGTCTCCCAGTTCGATACGCAGCGCGCCGCCTGCCACGGCACGATCAGATCCGCACCGGCCTCGGTCATCAACTCCACCGCCAGCTCCGAACGCTCGGATTTCGGCAGTGCCTGGACCACCGTGACCGCCGGATACGCCGGTTCGGCGCGCTGACGATCGTGCACCAGCAGTTCGAGACGGTCCTTCTGCGCGGCGACGACCTCCGTGCGCGCCAGCACCCCCCGCCCGTCGGACAATGTGACGGCTTCGCCCGCCCGGATCCGCCGCACCGTCGCGGCGTGGCGGCCCTCCGGCCCGTCCAGCAGCGCGACGGCACCGGGCTCCGGAACCTCGTCCAGATAGAAGACCGTGGCGGCCATCGCCTCAGCGTCCGCTGAACGACGCCCGCAACCGGGCGAACAGGCCGCTGTTGTGTTCCGACTGCGCCGACATCACCTCGGCCTTGTCCTTGACCCGCATCCCCTTGTATTTACGCAGCAGGTCGGTCTGCTTACCGTCTAATTTGGTCGGGATGACGATATCCAGATGTGCCATGAGGTCGCCGCGGGCGCTGGAGCGCAGCCGGGGCATACCGTGACCGCGCAGCACCGAGATCTCCCCGGGCTGGGTTCCCGGCGAAATACTCAACTCGGTCGGCCCGTCCATGATCGTGTCGATCACCACGGTGGTGCCGAGCGCGGCGTCCACCATCGGCACCCGGACCGTGCAGTGCAGATCGTCACCGTCGCGCACGAAAACATCGTGCGGCTGCTCCACGATCTCCACGTACAGGTCACCGGCGTGACCACCGCCCGGGCCGACCTCGCCCTGCGCGGCCAGACGCACCCGCATACCGTTGGCCACCCCCGCCGGGATGGGTGCGGCGATCTCGCGGCGGGCGCGGACCCGCCCGTCACCACCGCACTTATGGCAGGGATCGGGGATGGTCTCACCCGCACCGCGGCAGGTCGGGCAGGGCCGGGAGGTCAGCACCTGGCCGAGGAAGGAACGCTGGACCGACTGGACCTCACCGGCACCACCGCAGGTCTCGCAGCGCACCGGTTTGGAGTTTCCGTTGGTACCCGCGCCCTGACAGAGATCACAGAGGATCGCGGTATCCACGGTGAGGTGTTTGGTGACGCCGACCGCGCATTCGGCCAGGCTCAACCGGGTACGCACCAGCGAATCGGCGCCCGGCTGCACCCGCCCGCGGGGTTTGCGGGCGCCACCACCGGCACCGCCGCTCATCCCGCCGAAAAATGCCTCGAACACATCACCGAGACCACCGAACCCGGCGCCACTGAATCCGCCCGCGCCGCCGCCGGCCTCCAGCGGATCGCCGCCCATATCGACGATGCGCCGCTTCTCCGGATCCGACAGCACCTCGTAGGCCGCGGAGACCTCTTTGAACTTCGCCTGCGCCGCCTCGTCCGGATTCACATCGGGATGCAGTTCGCGAGCCAGCTTGCGGTACGCGCGTTTGAGCTCTTGATCGGAGGCGTCTTGGCCGACACCTAGCATTCCGTAGTAGTCCCGTGCCACTTGAGTCTCTTAGTCCTTGGTCGCTGTCCACGGCTCCGGCTCGCTCGTCCGGCCGCGTGGCTCGTGATGGGTGTAGCCGCCCGCTGGTGAGCTTAGTCGGGTCGACTCAACTTTATCCGGTCGAAGAGTTGAGTCTACTGGCGCGTCTCCGGCGCGCGGGGGCGCGGGCCCCTCGGGTCCGTGTTTTCAGGCCTCGGGACTCGCGGCTACGCCGCCTCGTGTCGAGGCCCGGAACACGGGACGACCCCGCAACCTTCAGCGTTCGGCGAGGACTTCGCCGATGTAGCGGGCCACGGCGGCCACCGAGGCGATGGTTCCCGGGTAGTCCATCCGGGTAGGGCCCAGGACGCCCATACCGCCGAGGACGGCGCCGGCGGCGCCGTAGCCGGTGGTGACGACGGAGGTGCCGCGCATCTCCTCGACCTGGGTCTCCTCCCCGATCCGTACCGTGACGGTGCCGGGCTGCTGGGCGGCGGCGAGCAATTTGAGCACCACGACCTGCTCTTCCAGGGCTTCCAGGACGGTACGCAGCGAACCGGGCATACCGAAGTCGCCGGCGTTGCGGGTGAGGTTCGCGGTGCCGCCGAGGACGAGACGTTCCTCGGGGTGTTCAACCAGGGTTTCGACCAGGACGGTCGAGACCTTGATCAAAACGTCGCGCAGTTTCGGCGGTGCCTGTTCGGGGAGTTCGGCGACGGCGGCCGAGGCGGTGGCGAGGCGTTTCCCGTCCATGGCGCCGCCCAGCATGCCGCGCAGCGCGGCCAGATCCTCGTCGTCGACCACGGTGCCGAGGTCCACGAGGCGCTGGTCCACGCGGCCCGTATCGGTGATCACCACGAGCAGCAGCCGGGCGGGGTTCAGCGCCACCACTTCCAGGTGACGCACCGTCGACGCCGATACCGTCGGATACTGCACCACCGCGACCTGCCGGGTGAGCTGGGCAAGCAGGCGGACGCCGCGGCGCAGTACATCGTCGAGGTCGACGCCGGACTCCAGGAACTGCATGATCGCCCTGCGTTCGGCCGGCGACAGCGGTTTCACCTCGGCGATCCGGTCCACGAACTGGCGATAGCCCTTATCGGTGGGGATGCGCCCGGAACTGGTGTGCGGCTGAGCGATATAACCCTCGGCCTCCAGCACCGCCATATCGTTGCGGACGGTCGCGCTGGAAACGCCCAGATTGTGGCGTTCGACCAGGGTCTTCGAACCGATGGGCTCCTTGGTGGAGACATAGTCCGCGACAATCGCCCGTAGGACCTCGAAGCGCCGATCCTCGGTGCTCGACATCGACCCACCTCCTAGCCTTACCGCGCGTCGATGTGGCCGTCCGGCGCCCGTGTTCTCGCGAACCCGGCTCACGTACCGCCGGGTTCGCCACCCAGTGTAGTGGCGCCCGCTCGTTCACTCGGTTCTGCCGTGGCGCACATGATAGCGTCGCCGACGCAAGATCGAAAAGCTATCGAGGGGGATTCCGGATGGTGGACGAGCCGTCTCGCTCTGCGCCCGACCTCGCCCGCTGGGCCGAGGAGATGCAGCGCAAGACCGAGCGATTCCAGACGCTGCAGGCGCGAATGACGAACCTGACCGCGACCACTGTCTCGAACGACAGAAGTGTCACCGTGGTCGTCGACGCCAACGGCGTACCGGCGGATATCCGTTTCACCGACGGTATTCGCCGTAAGAGCCCGGCCGCGCTGTCGGCCGAGGTGATGCAGTGCCTGTACCGCGCCCGGCAGACGCTGACCGCCGATGTCACCGCGACCATCCGGGAAGTGGTCGGCGACGACCCGATCGGCGCGAACATCATCAAACAGTACGAGGAGCGCCTCGCCGCGCCGGATACCGCCGCGCCCGCATTCCAGCCGGCCGTCGCGCCCCCGGCGCCCGCCCCCATCTGGTCGCAGCCATCCGCCCCGCAACCACCCACGGGGTCGCGGCCGCCCGCACCGCAACCGGCTCCGCCGCAGCCGCCCGCTCACCCGGAGCCCGGCTCACCCCCGCGGCCCCCCGAGCCGCTGCCCGGACGCTCGTCGCTGATCCCGGACGTGGAAGACGAAGAGGGCGAGTACTACCGACGCGCCTCGTGGCTGGTGTGAGGCGGCGATGAGCGATCCGGTTCCCGTGCAGGTGGATCCCGAAGCCCTGCGCACCCACGCCACCTCGGTGCAGCAGCTCACCTCGCGACTCGCGACCGTGCTGCAGGCGGCGAACTACATCAATTCCGCCGACGACGGGTACGGAGTGATACCCAAACCCCTCGTCTCCTGGCTGCTGGCGGACAGTCACGGCGCGACCGTCGAGGCCATCCGCAAACTCGACGACACCGTGGGCGCAGTGCCCGGGAAGCTGGCCGCCGACGCCGATTCCTTCGCCGGCGCGGACGGCGCGCTGGCGAAGGCGCTGGAGGGGATGCAGACAACAGTGGATGGAGCGACAGGGGGCTTGTAATGGCAAATCAGGTGGGCGATTGGCTCAACGAGACACTGCCCGGATTCGGCGACGAGGCCGCGCCCGAGGGCAATCCCCTCATCGCCGAGGGTACGAACTTCCGCGAACAGTACTTCCAGGAGACGGTTTTCACCTTCTCCAACATCGGGTTCGAGGGTGAAGAAGGGCCCTGGGGAGTGCTGGAGGGCACCCTGGCCTATGACGCGTGGAAAGTCGTCTCGGACTTCAACAAACAGGACTACATGTCGAGCGTTTTCGGCGCGATCGATGCCGGCGTCACCATCGGCGCCGCGTGGATCGACCCGTTCGGTTTCGTCGGCACCCAGATAGCGGGCTGGATGCTCGACCACTGCGAGTACCTGCGGCGGACTTTCGATGCCCTGGCGGGCAATCCCGAAATGGTCGAGGCATACGCGCAGACCTGGACGAAGATCGCCGAAGAACTGACCGCGATCGGCGGTGACTGGCAGACGGCGATCGACCGGGACATCGCCGCCTGGTCCGGCGAGACGGCCAATGCCTACCGTACTTATGCGGCCACATCGATCGACCACGTCAAGGCGGCCGGGGGCGCCGCCGCCACCCTGGCCACGATGACCGAGAAGGCGGCGAAGATCGTCGACGCCGTCCGCACCCTGGTACACGACATACTGGTGGCGCTGGCCGGGGCGCTGATCGGCTGGACCATCGAACTGGGTCTCTCGCTCGGCACCGCGGCCCCTGTCGTGGCGGTCGCGGCGGCCGGGCGGATCACCGCGGAGTCGATCCGGGTCGCGACCCTCGTGACGAAACTCGGTATGGCCCTGAAGGATATGGCGCCGTTCCGGGACGCCGCCCTCGCTATCCTCGACACCCTCACCGCCCCCGAAGAGACTCCGGCCGCGCCGGCACCCGCCTGACCGCGCGACGCTCCCGGCGCGGCGGCCCGATCCATCGGACGAGCCGTACGCCGGGCGATCGCCCCGCTCCGACGACTGGATTCAGGAACACAATGCACTCAGGTCACCCGAATCGGGCCGCTGCGGCCGGACCTCCCCCGGTACGTCCCGTAACCCCGGGCCAACCGTATCGGGGCACCGTACTGCCCGCCGATTTCATCCTGCCCTACGACACGACTCCGGATTCGCCTATGCCGCACTATATTCCGGTGCCGGGTTCGACCGGAATAGTCGTGCGGGCGCTGTACTTCCCCTGGTTGTTCCCGCCGCATATCCATCGGTGGATGGCGAAACCGAGTGTGGTGATCAACGGCGAGAAGGTCCCGGATATCGGGTGGGGGACGACACACGTGCCGGTCCCACCGGGTGTACATCATGTACGGATGGGGACGATCCCGCACTGGCTGGTCGGCTTCAAGCTCGTTCCGATTCTCCTGCCGGGCATTCCTTTCGGTTTCGCGGACGCGATGGTTCCGGTCGCGCCCGAACACAGCACGACCATCTGTTACCAGGCGCCGCTGAACCAGGTTCCGGCCGGGGCGCTCGGTCCCGAGCCGCGTGAACGATTCCCGGGATGGCGGTACTACCGGGTAACGGCGCCGATACTCGCCGTGTTCGGGCTGTTCTTGGCCGTGATGCTGATTCTCTCCATCGTGAAGATGGCAACCGGCTGATCGCCGGGCGGTCTCGCGACAGGAGCCGCTCGCGATCGGGACTCAGCCGACGAGATCCCGGACGACCCCGTCCGCCAGCAGGCGCCCGCGATCGGTGAGGATCAGCCGCCCACCCGCGATCGTCACCAGCCCGTCGGCCGAAACGCGGTGCGCCGCCGCGCGCCCGGCGGCGTCGAGGTCGGTCAGCGGGAGGCCGCCGCGCAGGCGCAGGGCGAGCATGATGCGCTCGAGGTAGCGGTCGTCGCGGGTGAGAGCTTCCCAACCGGCGGCGGGGAGGCCCCCATCCGCGACGCGATCGGCGTAGCGGGCCGGATGTTTCACATTCCACCAGCGCACCCCGCCGAGGTGGCTGTGTGCCCCCGGGCCCGCGCCGAGCCAGTCGCCGCCGTCCCAGTAACCGAGGTTGTGCCGGCAGCGGGCGTCGTCACCCGCGGCCCAGTTCGACACCTCGTACCAGGTGAGCCCGGCGGCCGCGAGCCGCGCGTCGATCCGTTCGTAGCGGGCGGCGAGCACATCTTCGTCGGGGGCGGGCAGTTCGCCGCGGCGCACCCGGCGGGCCAGCGCGGTGCCGTCCTCGACGATGAGGGAATAGGCCGAGACGTGGTCGACGCCCGCCTCCAGTACCGCGTCCAGGCTGGCGTCCAGGTCGCCGTCGCGTTCGCCGGGGGTGCCGTAGATCAGGTCGAGGTTCACATGGTCGAATCCGGCGGCGCGCGCCTCCCGGGCGGCGGCCACGGCCCGGCCCGGGGTGTGGGTGCGGTCCAGAACGGCCAGGACGTGCTGCGCGGCCGATTGCATGCCCAGGGAGACGCGTGTGAAACCGGCGTCCCGGATCCGTTCGAAGAACGCCGGCGCGGTCGATTCGGGATTCGATTCGGTGGTGATCTCGACGTCCGGGGCGAGGGTGAACTCCGCCCGGATCGCGTCGAGCACTCCGGCCAGTCCGTCGCCGCCGAGCAGGGACGGGGTTCCGCCGCCCACGAAAACCGTCGCCACCTCGGGCGTCGCGCTCGGCAATGCGTCGAACTCGCGGGCCGCGGTCGCCAGTTCACCGCGCAGCGCCTCGGCCCACGACCCGGTGGAGGCGGAGGTGCCCAGCTCACCGGCGGTGTAGGTGTTGAAATCGCAGTATCCGCAGCGGGTCGCGCAGAACGGCACATGGATATAGATGCCGAACGGGCCGGCACCGAAATCGCGCAGCACCGGAGCGGAGGCGTCGGTGGGCGATGCGGTGGCGGGGAGGTTCACCCCTCCAGTGTGACCGCGTCCGGCTCAGCCCTCGACGACCGGGGTGTTCTGGTTCGCGGTGAGCATCCAGCGGCCGTCCTCTCGGGTCATGACATACATGGGTGTGCCCTCGCTCTCCAGATCACCGGTGGTGGTGGAGTAGCGCTGCCGCACCTTGACGGCGGCCACATCGGGTCGCAGGAAGAGGATGTGTTCGACCTCATAGGTGGCATGGCCGTGCGCGGTCGCGCCGGGCAGCACCCGTGCGGTGAACTCGGCGATGGCTGCCTGTCCGTAGAGACGTTTGCCGTGCCCCGTGGTCCAGATCGCGTCGGCGCGGAAGAGCCCGGCGAATCCGGCGACGTCCTCGTCGGCCTGGGCGCGCGCCACCGCGGCGATCACCGCGTGGATGGCGGCGGTCTCGGCTTCGATATCGGCGGGGCGGTGGCCGGTATGCGTGGTTTCGATCGTCATGACCCCGAGCCTGCAACCTCGACCGAAGTTCAGGTCAACCGCGGAGGTCACGGCGATCCGCCCCGGGAGCCGTTGCGCGCGTAAATATGACGGCCGTCACAAATAGAACGGTAGAACCAGGGAATTTTCCGCTTGTTCGCGGGAAATACTGGTAGGGCGGTCGGAACGCAGCCTCCGGCATGGCACAATGGGTCGCATGCGCACATCCGGAGTACGACTTGTGGCACGTCGCCACGTCGACTTCAAGCGCGTCTGCAGCGCCTGTTGTCTGCCCGGCTCCGCCCGGTAGCTCAGCTGCGCCTCTTCCCGGATTCCCGGCGATATTCCGATTCGAGGATTTCGGCCCGCTGACCACCGCGGGCGCGAGTCAGCCCCTCGCGCCCTCAGCACGGATCAAGCCCAACCCAGCAGGAGCGACTTCATGACGTCGAGCACCGACGCCACCACCCCCGCGAAGGCCGAGGCCCCCGCCGCACGCCCCACGCGCGCTCGCACCGGTAAGCCGGTGCGCCGCCGCGCCGAGGGCCAGTGGGCGCTCGGTTACCGCGAACCGCTCAACCCGAACGAACAGTCCAAGAAGGACGACAACCCGCTCAACGTCCGCAGCCGGATCGAGAACATCTATGCCCGCAACGGCTTCGACAGTATCGACAAGGGCGATCTGCGCGGCCGTTTCCGCTGGTGGGGTCTCTACACCCAGCGCGAAGAAGGCTACGACGGCACCTGGACCGGCGACGAGAACATCGACCTCCTCGAGGCGAAGTACTTCATGATGCGGGTGCGCTGCGACGGCGGCGCACTGAATGTCGCGCAGTTGCGCACGCTCGGCGGTATCTCCACCGAGTTCGCCCGCGATACCGCCGACCTGTCCGACCGCGAGAACGTCCAGTACCACTGGATCGAGATCGAGAACGTTCCCGAGATCTGGAAACGGCTCGAGGGCGTCGGCCTGCAGACCACCGAGGCCTGCGGCGACTGCCCGCGTGTGGTGCTCGGTTCCCCGCTGGCCGGGGAATCGTTCGACGAGATCCTCGACCCCACGCCCGCGATCGACGAGATCGTGCGCCGCTATATCGGCAAACCGGAGTACTCCAACCTGCCGCGTAAGTTCAAAACCGCGATCTCGGGCCAGCAGGACGTGGTGCACGAGATCAACGATGTCGCGTTCATCGGCGTGAACCATCCCGAGCACGGCCCCGGCCTGGACCTGTGGGTGGGCGGCGGACTGTCCACCAACCCGATGCTGGCCCAGCGGGTCGGCGCGTGGGTACCGCTGGACGAGGTGCCGGAGGTCTGGGAGGCGGTGGTCTCTCTGTTCCGTGACTACGGGTACCGCCGGCTGCGCACCAAGGCGCGGCTGAAGTTCCTGGTCAAGGACTGGGGTATCGAGAAGTTCCGCCAGGTCCTCGAGGACGAGTACCTGAAGCGCAAGCTGATCGACGGCCCGGCACCGGAGCGGCCCAGCCGCCCCATCGACCATGTCGGCGTGCAGAAACTGCGCAACGGACTGAACGCGGTCGGCTTCTCCCCCATCGCGGGCCGGGTCTCGGGCAGCATCCTCACCCAGGTCTCCGATGCCGCGGAACGCGCCGGCTCGGACCGGATCCGGTTCACCCCGTACCAGAAGCTCATCGTGCTCGACGTCGCCGACGACAAGGTCGAGCAGCTCATCGCGGACCTGGAACCGCTGGGGTTGCAGGCGCGGCCCTCGGTATGGCGGCGCAACCTGCTGGCCTGCAGCGGGATCGAATTCTGCAAACTGTCCTTCGTCGAGACCCGCAAACGCTCCCAGGTTTTGGCGCCGGAGCTGGAGCAGCGGCTGGCCGATATCAACGCCGAGCTCGATGTGCCGATCACCATCAACATCAACGGCTGCCCCAACTCCTGCGGCCGGTCGCAGATCGCCGATATCGGCTTCAAGGGGCAGCTGGTGGACGACGGTGACGGGAATCAGGTCGAGGGCTTCCAGGTTCATCTGGGTGGCAGCCTCGGCCTCGACAGCGCTTTCGGGCGCAAACTGCGCCAGCACAAGGTGACCAGCGCCGAACTCGGTGACTACATCGAGCGCGTGGTCCGCAATTTCGTCAAACACCGCGAAGGCGGGGAACGGTTCGCGCAGTGGGCCGTTCGCGCCGAGGAAGCCGATCTGCGATGAAACCCGCGAGCGTGGTGACGGGAGAACCCACTGTGACAACCGAGCAGAAACAGCTGCCCACCAAACTGAGCACCGAGGAACTGAAGGCGCTGGCCGAGCGCGGCGCCGCCGAACTGGGTCCGGACGCCTCGACCGAGGAACTGCTGCGCTGGACCGACGAGAACTTCGGCTCCGGCTATATCGTCGCGTCGAATATGCAGGACGGGGTGCTGGTACAGCTGGCCGCCCAGGTCCGGCCCGGCGTGGACGTGCTGTTCCTCGATACCGGCTACCACTTCGCCGAGACCATCGGTACCCGTGACGCCGTCGAGGCGGTGTACGGGGTGAATGTGGTGAACGTGCGCCCCGAGCAGACCGTCGACGAGCAGGACGCATTGCTGGGTAAGGACCTGTTCGCCCGCGACGCCGGTGAATGCTGCCGCCTGCGCAAGGTGGTACCGCTGCGCAATTCGCTCGCGCCCTACAACGCGTGGGTCACCGGGATCCGCCGCGTGGAGGCCCCCACCCGCGCCAACGCTCCGCTCATCTCCTTCGACGAGGGTTTCGGGCTGGTGAAGATCAACCCGATCGCGCCCTGGTCCGACGACGAGATGCAGGACTACATCGAAAAGCACGGGATTCTCGTCAATCCCCTGGTGGAGGAAGGGTATCCGTCCATCGGCTGCGCTCCGTGCACACGGAAGCCGGAGCCGGGATCCGATCCGCGAAGCGGCCGCTGGGCCGGCCTCGCCAAGACCGAATGCGGGTTACACGCGTCATGACAAAAGCCATCACCACCGAACGCTCCATCGGACTCTCGGATTTCGACACCCTGGCCGCGCTGGAATCGGAAGCCATCCATATCTTCCGCGAGGTCGCGGGCGAGTTCGAACGCCCGGTGATCCTGTTCTCCGGTGGTAAGGACTCCACCGTTCTGCTGCATCTGGCGCTGAAGGCCTTCTGGCCGGCACCGCTGCCGTTCGCGCTGCTGCACGTGGATACCGGGCACAACCTGCCCGAGGTGCTGGAATTCCGCGACCATGTGGTGGAGAAGTACGGTCTGCGGCTGCATGTGGCGAGCGTGGAGGACTATCTCACCGACGGCCGCCTCACCGAGCGTCCCGACGGTATCCGCAACCCGCTGCAGACCGTGCCGCTGCTGGACGCCATCAGCGAGAACCGGTTCGATGCCGTGTTCGGCGGCGGCCGCCGCGACGAGGAACGCTCCCGCGCCAAGGAGCGGATCTTCTCGCTGCGCAACGCCTTCGGCCAGTGGGATCCGAAGCGGCAACGGCCCGAGCTGTGGAATCTGTACAACGGGCGGCACGCGCCGGGCGAGCATGTGCGGGTGTTCCCGCTGTCCAACTGGACCGAACTCGATATCTGGCGCTACATCGCCCGCGAGGACGTCGAACTGGCCACCATCTACTACGCCCACCAGCGCCCGGTGTACCAGCGCGACGGGATGTGGATGACCCCGGGTAGCTGGGGCGGGCCGCGCGACGGCGAGGTCCTGGAGACCCTTTCGGTGCGGTACCGCACCGTCGGCGACGGTTCCACCACCGGTGCCATCCTGTCCGATGCCGCGGACAACGAGGCCATCCTGGCCGAGGTCGCCGCTTCCCGGCTGACCGAACGCGGCGCGACCCGTGGCGACGACCGGGTCTCCGAAGCTGCCATGGAAGACCGTAAACGAGAGGGTTACTTCTGATATGTCCGACCTACTGAGGCTGGCCACCGCCGGTTCTGTCGACGACGGCAAGTCCACACTGGTCGGACGTCTGCTCTACGACACCAAATCCGTGCTCGCCGACCAGATCGACGCGGTGACCCGGGCGTCGGTGGACAAGGGTCTGTCCACCCCCGACCTGTCGCTGCTGGTGGACGGTCTGCGGGCCGAGCGCGAACAGGGCATCACCATCGATGTCGCCTACCGGTATTTCGCGACCCCGCAGCGGTCGTTCGTGCTGGCCGATACTCCGGGGCATGTGCAGTACACGCGCAACACCGTCTCCGGCGCCTCCACCGCGCAACTGGTGATCCTGCTGGTCGACGCCCGCAAAGGCGTGATCGAGCAGACCCGCCGCCATGCCGCGGTACTGGCACTGCTGGGGGTGCCGAAACTGGTGCTGGCAGTGAACAAGATCGACCTGGTCGGTCAGGACGAGCCCGGCGAACAAGCGCAACAGGCCGCGGCGGCCAAGGTCTTCGCGGAGATCTCCGCCGAGTTCTCGCAGCTCACCCGTACCCTCGGCTGGTCGGACGACGATGTGCTGGAGATCCCGGTCTCCGCGCTGCACGGCGACAATATCGCCACCCGGTCGGACAAGACCCCGTACTACAGCGGCCCGTCGCTGATCGAACATCTCGAATCGGTGCCGGTGGACGCGGACAATTCCGGCGAGCACGCCGTCGGCCTGCGATTCCCGGTGCAGTACGTGATCCGGCCCCGCACCCCCGAATACCCGGACTACCGCGGCTACGCGGGGCAGATCGCGGCCGGTTCGGTGGCACCCGGTGACGAGGTGGTGGTCCTGCCCTCGGGTATCCGCACCTCCGTGGAGCGGATCGACACCCCCGACGGGGAACTCGCGGTCGCCCAGGCGGGCCGCAGTGTCACGCTGATCCTGGCCGACGATGTGGACATCTCCCGCGGCGACACCATCGTCTCCCCCGGCGATGCCCCGGAACCTGTCGACACCTTCGACGCCACGGTCTGCTGGCTCGGCGACAAACCGCTGCACGCCGGTGCGCGGCTGCTGCTCAAACACGGCACCCGCACCACCCAGGCGATCGTCGGTGCCCTCACCGAACGCTTCGACGAGCAGCGGCTGGCCGCCGATCCGGCACCGGATTCCCTGGCGCTCAACGATATCGGCCGGATCTCGGTGCGGGTCGCCGAACCGATCGCCGCCGACGACTACCGCACCAACCGGCACACCGGCAGTTTCCTGCTGATCGATCCGGCGGGCGGGAACACCCTCGCGGCCGGTCTGGTCGGCGATGTGCTCACCGCGGTCGAGGTCGGATCCGAGGCTTCTTGATACCGCCGCCCACTCTGCTCGCGGTGGCCCACGGCAGCCGGGATCCCCGCTCGGCCGCCACGGTCACCGCGCTGCTGGAGCGGATCCGGGCCGCCCGCCCGGAGGTTCCCGCGCGGGTGGCCTTCCTCGACCTGAACGCGCCATCGGTCGGGCAGGCCCTCGACGCCGTCGCGGCGGCCGGGCAGACCCGCGCCGTGGTGGTGCCGCTGCTACTCGGCAGCGCGTTCCACGCGCGGGTGGATCTGCCCGCGCTGCTGGCCGAGTCGTCGGCCCGGCATCCGCGGCTGCGACCGGTTCAGGCGGATGTGCTCGGGGCCGATCCTCGGCTGATCGAGATACTGCACGATCGGGTACATACCGCCTGCGCCGAGAACGGCTGGGATCCCGGCACACGGCGAATCGGGATCGCGATGGCCGCGGTCGGGTCCTCCTCGGACGCGGCGAACCGCGCCACCGCCCGGGTGGCCCGGCGGCTCGCGGCCCGGACCGGCCTCCCCACCGAAATATGCTTCGCCACCACGGATCCCGCGCTGCCGCGGGCGGTAACCCGGCTGCGCGCCCGCGGCGCCGAACAGGTGCTGGTGGCGCCGTGGTTCCTCGCGCCGGGGCTGCTCACCGACCGGTTACGCGCTCAGGCGCCCGGCCTCCCGCACGCCGCGGTCCTGGGGCCGGACCCGATAACGGCCGATATCGTCTGGGACCGCTACGACGCCGCGCTCGCCCGGACGCTCGCCCTCTCCGCCTGAGCGCCCTGATCGCCGGCGGACGCCGAACCCGTCGCGAAGCCCGGATCCGGCGCTCAGAACCAGCGTTCCAGGACCGCCGCCACCCCATCCGCGGTCACATCGACGGTGACCTCGTCGACCACGTCGTGTAATTCGGCCGGCGCGTTCGCCATCGCGACCGAATGCCCGGCCCAGGCGAACATCTCCCGGTCGTTGAAACCGTCACCGATGGCGAGCGTGGCCGACCGGGGGATATCGAGCAGCCCGCGCAACCGCTCGAGTGCCCAGCCCTTGGAGATTCCGTGCCGGGAGATGGTCAGCCACGGCCCGAATTCGCCGTACACCCAACTGATATCCGGAATGGCCAGTTCATCGATCAGCCGCCGCATCTCGGCGGTGGATCCCTCGGGCCACCAGCAGTTCAGGCGCGGCGTCGGTTCGCTGCCGAGGGTGAGATCGTCGACCACCAGGTATTCGCCCCCGGGGTAGTACTCCCCCGGGCTGGCACCGGTGGCCCACACCCCGTGTCCCACCCGTTCCGCGGTGAAGATCATCTCCGGGAACAGTTCCCGGAGCGCGGTAACCGCGGGCGCGGGATCGAAATGATGCACCGCGACCGGATCGGCACGCTCGATATCGATATGTACGGCCCCGTTGGAACAGATGGCGTGCCCCCGGACCAGACCGAGTTCTTCCAGTACCGGCCGGGTGGTGACCATGGTCCGGCCGGTGCTCACCACGATATGCGTACCCGTCGCCACCGCCGCGCGCACCGCTGTCACCACCCGGTCGCTTACCGGCGTACCGGTTTTCAGCAGCGTGCCGTCCACATCCAGCGCGATCAGCCGCGGCGGGCCCCCGTCAACGTCCACGCAATCGATTGTGCCGCGCATATCCCGGGACAGCATCGGGTTTTCGGCGGAAAGCTGCACCGGGAGGTCTGGATTGCGGGCACAACCGGGAGAGGTCGGATCACTTCCGCACTGCGCGCCTGTCGATTCCGGCCGGAATTCCGCCGCCCGCGCGAGACCGGAATCAGTTGCGGGAACCGCCTTTCGACGATCCGCCGTCGCCGCCGCCCGACCGCGAACCACCCGAATCCGAGCCCCGCGCGCCGGATTTCGAGCCGCCGGAAGAGTCACCGCCGGAGGAGCTACCGCCATGGGAAGAGTCACCACCACCGGACGAATCGCCACCGGAAGAATCGGCCCCGCCGACACTGCTCCCACCTGTCGAATCGGTGCCGCCGGAGGTACTTCCACCAGACGAATCGCCACCCGAGTCACCTCCGGAGTGACCCGAATCGCCACCGTGCCCGGACGACGAGTCCGAACCACCGGACGACGAGGAACCACCGGAGGTGGAATCACCACCACCGGAGCCGGAGTCACCGTCGCCCCCACCCGGCGAACCACCCTGGTCGACTGCTCCCGGACCCGCGCCGTCGCCGGATTCGGATCCCGCCCCGTTCTCGGATTCGGAACCCGTATCGCCCGTCCCCGGGCCGGACCACCCGCCCTGATCACCGGACCAGCCGCCGCCGGACCAATGACCGCCATCGGACCAGCTACCGGGACCGGGAATCTGCGGTATTCCGCCACCCGCGGGCCCGCCGTCCTCCGGCGACCCGCCACCGGGACCCGGCCCCGATCCTGCATCCTGCGGGCCTTCCGGTTCCGTACCGGGCGGATCGCCGGGGCCGGGCGCGCTGCCGGATCCCTCGTCCCGATCCCGGCCCGGCGTACCCGTTCCGGACCGTTCCGAGGGCAGCGGATGGTCGAATCGGGCCGGATCGTCGCGGCGCGCCGCGGGCAGCTCGTGACCGTCGCGGGCCGAGTTGTGCGTCCCGGACCCCGCCCCGGCGGGCCGGTCGGTCCGGAGGCGATCGGTGCGATCCGCGGACTCCGCTCCCGGCATCGCCGGCCCGTACGGGCGCGAGGTGGCCGCCGGGGCGACCAGTGCGGACGGGTCGAGCGGGGCGTAGGACACGGTCCAGCCGGTGCCGGAGCGCTCCACTCGCGCCTCCCCGTGGATCTCGTAGCGGACCGCGCCCGGGCTCTGCAGTGGAATCCGATCCTGGTCGAGCGGACCGGTATCGGCCGGGCTGTTGCCGAGGATCGTCGCCGCGGACATGGCCACGGCGGAGAACAGGGCCGCGCCGGAGAAGATCGGCGGATGCCCGACCCGCGGCGAGCCGGTTCCGGCCACGCTCTCCGCCGCCATCGCGGCCGCGCCGAGGGCCACGCACTGGCCGGAATCGGCGGCTATCGTCACCGGCAGGCCCAGTTCGGCGAGTGTCCCGGCGACCTGCGGTGGCCGGGCGGCACCGCCCACCACCAGCACCTGGGCGATATCGGAGAGAGAGACCCCGGCCGAACGCACCGCGCTCCGTACCACTTCGAGCGAATCGCGCACATGCTCGCGGCGCAGACCTTCGGGGTTGACGAACGACATGAGCGATACCGCGCCGGTCCCGGGTTCGGCCGGACCGATGGCGCGATCGCCGGCGCACCGGGCGATCAGCGCGCCCAGTGGGCGGCCGCCGAATTCGTAGGAGCGCACCGGCTTTCCGACCACGGGATGATCCGGCCAGTCCGGGCCGGTGCGCACCACGGATACATCGAGGCTGTTGCCGCCGAGGTCGTAGACCAGGACGAACCCGGTATCGAGTGGGCCCTGTTCGGTATCGAGCCAATGCGCGGCGGCCACCGGTTCCGGAACGAGCTGCACATGGCCCACGCCGGCGAGATCCAGGCTCTGGTGGAGCAGTTCGAGGTGTTTGCGCGAATAACCGGCCGGATAGGTGGCCACCACGCCGGTGGCCGGTTCGGCGGCGACCAGCCCCTGGACCACCGACGCGAAAATGGTTGCCGGCGACCAGATCCGGCCGTCCACGTACACCGATTCCGGATTGCGGCCGAGGTCCGCGAATTCGCTGACCGCCGTGGAGAACCGGGTGATTCCGCCGAGCCGCGCGGTGCCGCCGCTGTCGAAACCCACGGCCGTCCGCCGGGTTCTCACCGCGGGGCGGGAGTCCTGAGCACCGACTCGCGCCGAGACAACGTTCACCGTGCCGATGCTGATACCCAGCCCAGAAGTCATTTGCCATCCCGTCAACGCACCGAGACCACGTCCTTCGAAGAGCCATGGGCGCGGTCGTTTTCCAAACAGCGCCCACAGGTTAGCTGTATCGGTGCGGTGAAATCCAATAAATGACAAGGAAAGCCGATGTTACGGAACACATCCCCGATAGTGCCCCTGGAAACAAACCGGCAGTTCAGATCGCCGGATTCCGTTGATATGGCCGTGAACTGCGGAAATATGGTTCGGACAGGTGGACACCACCGTGTCCGCACCACCGTCCCCCCGTAAGCCCCACTGACAGTGGAATGCGCGGCAATCGGGGTATACCGGACAGTAACCGGTCAATATCCTATTTCGCGCAATTCGCTACGAGAAAAGAAAACCGCCCGCCCGGAACAATGCCGGGCGGGCGGAAGCGGAGTGGTTGCTCAGGCGCGGCTGAACAAGCGGCGCACGGGTTTTCCGGTGTTCGCCACCGCACCGCCGGCCCGCACCTGCGGCCGGCGCTGCCGCAGCAGCCGGTCGAACGCCGCGGCACTTCCCGCGGGTTCGTCGAGCCGGCCCGCGTTGAAATCGTCGGCGAGCTGCTGCACCGTTTCCTGGGAGCAGGACTTGTTGGTGCCGATGAATCCGGTGGGACCGCGTTTGATCCAGCCCGTCACATACGCGCCCGGGACAACGGCCCCGGCCGGTCCGTCCAGCACCCGGCCCGCACGGTTCGGAATGACACCGCGCTGCTCGTCGAACGGCAGCCCCGGCGTGGGCACGCCCCGGTAGCCGACCGAGGTGAGCACCAGTCCGGTCTCCAGGAGATCGAAATCGCCGGTACCGACGGCGCGCACCCGGCCGTCCTCGCCGGTCGTCGGCTCGGTCCGCTCCACCTCGATCCCGGTGACCCGGTCCGGGCCCAGGATGCGGGCCGGGGCGCTCTGGTATCGGAAGACGATGCGCTTACGCCGCCCGAACGGCCGGTCGGCCACCTGCCGGAGCAGTTTCATCTTCTGTTCCAGCTGGTAGGGCAGTGTGCCGGTGAGCACCGGCAGTTCCCCGTCGACGGCGATATCGACATCGGCCCCGAGCAGCCCGACGAACTCCGGGACGGTGAACGCGGATTCCGCCGGACCGCGGCGGCCCATCACCACGACCTCGCGCACCGCACTACGGCGCAATGCCTCGAGGGCGATCGGGGAGATATCGGTCCCGGCCAGCTCGTCGGGGTCGGTAGTGAGGATTCGCGCGACGTCCAGGGCGACATTGCCGTTGCCGACCACCACGACGCGGTCCTGCGAGAGATCGAACTCGTGGTCCAGATGGTCGGGATGACCGTTGTACCAGGCCACGAAATCCGTCGCGGACACATTGCCGGCCAGGCCCTCACCCGGAATCCCGAGCTTGCGATCCGAGGACGCGCCGACCGCGTAGACCACGGCGTGGTGATACGCGAGCAGCTCCTCGTGCGAGATGTGCTTACCCACTTCGACATCGAAATAGGATCCGAAACCCGGCTGGCGCGACATCACGTCGAACAGGCCGGACACCTGGCGGGTTTTCGTATGATCCGGCGCGACACCGTAACGGGCCAGCCCGTAGGGCACCGGCAAGCGGTCGAAAACCGTCACCCGGACGTCCGGCTGGGTGAGCAGCTCATCGGCGGCATACATCGCCGAGGGACCCGAACCGATGACAGCGACCCGCAGCGGACCGCGCCCGGACGTATGGATCGCCGCTGCCGGCACCGGCGGGGCCAGCAGCGGGCGGGGTCGCGACTGCCGGAAGAAATCGGCGTTGATCTCGATGAACGGCATCTGCTCGTCGGTCAGTTTCTTCGACGAGGTGATGGCGTCCACCGGGCAGGCCGAGGCGCACGCGCCGCAGTCCACGCAGGATGCCGGATCGACGTAGAGCATGTCCGCGGTCCGGAAATCGGGTTCGTCCGGGGTCGGATGGATGCAGTTGACCGGGCACGCGTAAACACAGGACGCGTCGCTACAGCACGACTGGGTGACGACGTAGGGCATCGACGTGGTACCGCCCGCTCAAGCCGCTTTGCCGGAGACGGCGCGCAGCGGCTCGGAACGGTAGCGGGTGGTGTGGCCGTCGATCCCCAGCGCCTTCCACACCCGCTTGGAGACGGGGTTGATCAGGCCGATCTCCTTGGCCAGGGCGCGCACATCACCGAAGTAGTCGCTGAAGGTCTGCTTGGCATCGTCGGAGCCGTGGAACACTTCCTTGCGCACACTCTTCGGGATATCGAATTCGTCGAAGAACGACTTGGGCGGGGTCACGATCGAGCGTCCCAGGATCCACATGACGATCGGCATGGCCACCGACAGCACGAACTTGTTGGCCCGCGGAACCTCGGGAACGTGCTTCTTGAGGAACTCGTGGGCGAAGGAGATGTGCCGGGCCTCTTCGGCCACATGAATCGCCATCACACCGCGCATGATGGGGTGCACTTCCTCGCCGGAGCGCAGCACATCCTTCTGGATGTGATCGATCGGTTCCTCACCGCCGAGCACCGCCATGAAGAACAGGTTCGGGAAGGCGACGGCGACGGGTACCGCGATATGGCGGATCTGCCGGACGAGCGGGCCCATACCGGGTACATCGGCGCCGATCCGGTTCACCATCTCCTGGAACATCAGGGTGTGGTTGTGCTCCTCGATCATCTCGTGGGAGCAGTAGCGGAACTCCGGGTCGCCGTTGGGGAGGCCGAAGATGTGCTGCATCATGCCGCTGATCAGGATTGCCTCGAACTGCAGCCCGACCTTGGCGACATTGGCCTGGCGGTACCTGCCGAGCGCGATCTTCTTGTCCTTCGGCAGCGCCTGATACCAGGGGTGACGGCCGAGGGTGTCGCCCGATACGGGCAGGATCCAGCGCTCGGGGCCGGCGTCGGCATCGAAGTCGGGGTTATCCCAGTCGATGTCCTCGAAGGGATCGAAATTACGGTTGACCGAGCCCTCCGACAGCAGCAACAGCTTTTCCGCGTACTCCTGGGCCTGGGCGACCAACTGCTCGTCGGACACCGTGGCGGCTGAAGACGTCATCGTCACTGCCTCTCGTCGATGATTCGGGCTTACCTGTATCCAATAGTTACAGCTACACCCCGGTACGTCAACTTTGTCGGCGCCGCCTTCGGCGTCGCGGGGTCGAGGCCCCCTGGTGTCCCGGGCGATAAGGATGCGGGTGAGCTGGATGACCTCCCCGTTTGTCCGGAGATCGCGTGCAGTGGGCGGGGCCGCCCACTTCTGGAGCAGCAGGAAGGAGGGAGTGGGTGCGCGCCCGACTCATGGCCCTCCAACCACACCGACAGCATCCGCGCAGGCGCCGTGCGGTTGCCCGTCCAGGGGTTGGGGCGGTTGAGCACTTACATGGTTGCGGAACCCTGCCTCAGGTGTTCGGGCGGGCTTGCTCGTGACGGTGGGGAGCTGATCTTGCCCGCCAAGGCGAGACAGGCGACCTCACCCACCAAGGTGAGGAGGTGACCTTGCCCGCCAAGGTGAGGAGGTGACCTTGCCCGCCAAGGTGAGGAGGTGACCTTGCTCGCCAAGGTGCTGTGTTTATTGGCGCGCTGGCGCGCGCGGGGTTCGGCCCTCTTGGCGTCTGCTGTCAGCCCTCGAGACTCGTGGCTTCGCCACATGCGCTTCGAGGGCTGACA